>NZ_JBBATF010000040.1:0-4970 GCF_040398885.1 Mycobacterium sp.
CTTCCTTGGCGTACACCACTCTTAACACGTGACCGACCTCCGGACCCATGACCGCCGAGGCCAACGAACAGAACGTGGCGACGAAACCCGGGCCGTGCGCGGGGTCGTTCGGGTCGCTGAGATGGTGGGCCACCTCGTGGAGCACGACGAGTTCCCGCATGGCCCACTCGGCGCTCAGCCCTTCGGGCACCGCGATCACCGCCACCTCGCCGCGCCGTTCGTAGTGCGCGGCGGTCGCCGCGCGCCGGGCCCGGACCTTCACCGGCCCCCACCGGCCGTGGCGTTCGACGACGCCGGGCAGAGCCAGCACGTCGTCGACATAGCGCTGGATCGATTCCACCGACGCGAACCTCCCCTCCGGCGGCAGAGTGAGGCTTGCGCCGAAGAAGTCGACGGTGCGCGAATTGTGTTGGGCGGCGCGGTCGAAGAGGGTCCGGACGAACCGCTCGGCCGCGTAGACCCGGGAGCGCTGAATGTCCCGGGCATTCACCTCGACAGCCGACTCCGCGCTCCCGGCAACTCGGGGCTGCCGCCCAGTCGGGCGTTGCGGCCCGCCCGGTCACCGGCCCGGCGCGCCGCCGAGGAGTAGCCTGCCGACGAATTGCTGGCCCGCCAGGTTCCCCGGGCCTTGGACTGTTCGCGGTAGTGATCGCGCAGTTCAACCTCTTTGTCACGCAACGCAAGTGCGGTCCCCGGCGCCGAGTGACCGGACTCGGTCGCCTCGCGTCTGGCTTCGTCGCGCGCCTGGGACAGCCGCTGCCCGATCCGGTTACCGAAGGCCAACTGGAAGTTCAGCCGGGCGGTGATCGTCGGAGTGGGCCGGTGCTCGCCGGTGGCCAGGTAGGCGTCGCAGGCCCGCACCATCTGCACCACCAGGCTGGCGTAGAGGGCGTGGGTGGCGTCGATGTCCTCGGCGAATCCGTAGGCGTAGACGAAGGTCGAGTTCGAGGCGACGTCGCAGCGCACGTCATTGGCCGCGGCGATAACGGCGAACAACTGCACGTAGGTGCGCAGGCCGCGGCTGCCGGGCTCGCCGATGGTGATGGTGCGCTGGGTGGGCACCTGGGCGGCGGTCCGGGTGGCGGAGTGCGCGCGGGCGACGGCGAGGTCGATCGACGTCGTGGTGGCCAGCCGTTGGGCGGCGGCCATGAACGCCTCGGCCTCGTGGGCGTTGTCGGTCCCCTCGGCTTGGCTCAGCAGCGCAGCGATCCGGGCCAGCATCTTGTCGTCGGTGGTCATGGGCGTCACCTAAGCATCACCGGGTGACGAATGTGTTCAGCGCGTCGGTCAGCTGTGCACTCAGCGGCGCCTTCTTCGCGTAGTTGGCCACGCTGTCGCTGGGATCGTCGCGCAGCACGTGGTTGACGCCCCTGAGTTCGACCCGGGTCAGCGCCGTGTGTTCGAGCGCGGCGGCCAGTGGCGCGATGCCCGTGCAGCTGGCCTGGGCGTCGGCGTCCGAGCAGGTGAGCAGAACCGGCGTGCCGTCGGGGATGTCGGCGGCGAGGTCGAGCGGGTCGATGGCGTCGGCTTCGGCGACCGCTTTGACGTTGTGCGGGTTGACTATCGCGCTCAGTCCGTCGGGAAGTTTGTCCGGGACGGTCCCGCTGCTGCGGATCTGGGCCACCGCGGCCTCCCAGGCGGCCTGCACCTGATCGGCCTGCTGCCGGGTCTTGGCGCCGCTGCGGACCGCCGCTGCGAGGTCACCGTCGACCCGGCTGCCGATCAGGTCGAGGTAGCGCGCCCCGAGCGGCTGCAGAAGACCCAGCGAATGAATCCCGGGCGCCCCCGGCGAGGTGTCGTCGGCGAGGGTCATCGCGTGAATAGTCCCCTCCCCCAACGCATATACCGAGATTCGTTCGACGCCGGACCGACCGGCGAGGAACCGGGCGGCGGCTTTGGCGCCGCCAGTGTAGACGGCGCTGCCGACATCCGTGGACCGGTCGGCGTGCGGCCCGAGACCGGTGGCCCCGGTGCCGACCTTGTCGTAGCGAAGGGTGGCCACACCGCGCTCGGACAGGTACTCGGCGAGTTGGCGCATGTTGCCGATCGGGCCGGCGACGTTGTTGTCGCCGTTGCGGTCGGTGGCTCCGCTCTCGGAGATGAGCAGCGCGGCCGGTCCGGCCCCTCCGCCGGTGAGGTGGCGGTAGGTGCCGTGCAACGTCAGGCCGTCGGCCTCGAAGGTCACCTCGTCATCGACCCACACACGCTCGGCCGTGCCGGTGGGTCCGCAGCCGACGAGCAGCGACACCGTCAGGACCGCGGCAGTCGGCCGCCACCTCACAGCCGCGCCTGGATCCAGGTGACGACGTCGTCGAGCACCCGATCGCGCTCGGGCTCGTTGAACACCTCGTGGAAGAGTTCCGGATAGACCTTGAGTTCGACGTCGCGGGAACCGACGTGCTCGACCAGGCGACGGCTGCCGTCGGCGGAGACCAGACGGTCCTCCTCGCCGTGCACCACCAGCAGCGGAGCGGTGATACCCGGCGCCAGCGCGGGCATCCTCTCACCGACGACCAGGAGAGCCTTGCCGATACCGGCGGGCACCTTGCCGCGGTAGACCAACGGGTCGGCCTTGTAGTCGGCGACCACCTTCGGGTCGCGCGACACCGCGTCGGCGTCGATCTCCTCGATGGGCAGGTCGGGGAAGATCGAGCCCAGCGCCTTTCCGATGACGGCCTTCGCCTTGGACACCCCGGTGTGCGCTGCGATCGCCGGCCCGGACAGGATCATCAGGTCGTAGTCGTCGGCGTGCGTGGCGCCGTAGGCGAACACGATCCCGCCGCCCATGCTGTGGCCCAGCACGATCACCTTCAGGCCGGGATTCTCCTCGCGGGCGATCCTGACCAGTTCGCGGTAGTCGTGGACGAACTCCTCCATGTGCCGGACCCGGACACGCTTGCCGCCGGCCCGGCCGTGGCCGCGATGGTCCAGCGCATAGGTCGCCAGCCCGGCTTCCCCGAACCGTTGCGCCACGTGGTCGTAGCGGCGGGCATGCTCGCCGTAGCCGTGCGCCAGCACGACGACGGCCCGCACCTCACCCGTCGGCTTCCAGACGTCGTAGACGATCGGAACGCCGCCATGACCGGGAAACGTCCGCTCCATCCGTTCTGCCATCAGGCCAGCGTAACGGCCCCTCGGGGGCCCAGTGCCATGCCCCGCCGCCCCCCGGGCCCCGCGCCGCCCGCCGTCGGTTACCGGACCGATTCCGGCCGTCCGCCGGCCCGTTACTTATGTTGACAGTGTTACCGATGTGGCTATCGTTGGATTCCAACCGGAATCCGACGAGAGGCCGACCAGCAGATGCGCCGGATCAGGCGGCTGTGCGCCGCGGCGGGCTGCGCGGTGCTCACCTGCGCGACCACGCCGGCGGCGTCGGCGGCGGCCGGCGAGCAGCTTGCGCAGGCGATCGCGGCCACCCGCGGAAGCTATCTGGTGTACAACTTCGGGCCCGGCTTCCCGGCGCCCATGCTCAACGCGGCGGGCACCCGGTACGAACTGGCCCGCGGCGGACGGCTGATGATCGTCAAGTCCGCCTCGCAGCGACTGTCGCCGCACCTGCTGGTCGACACCCACCAGGGCTATCAGGCCCGCTGCGAACGGACCCCCGGCGCCCGCACCCGCGACGGGCTGATGCAGGCCGCGGAGACGTATACCCCGGTCCAGGCGTGGCAGGCACTCGGTCGGCCGACCATCGCCGTCAACGCCAATTTCTTCGACGTGCGCACCCAGGTCGGGGGGTCGTGGAAGACGACCGCCTGCAGTTCGCCCCTGGGCACCTACGTGGACAACACCGGCGGCCGGGGGACGGCCAACATGGCGGTGACCGGGACCCTGGCCTATGCCGGTAAGCAGGCCCTCTCCGGGGGCGACGAGGTGTGGACGGCGTTGACGACGCTGATCCTGCCGGTGCGGGGAGCGCCGTATCTGATCACGCCGAGGGACAGCCGCGACTACGACGCCGCGTCCCCGGCGATCGCGTCGCTGATCGACGGCGGCACCCGGTTCGTCGCCGTGGCGGGGTTGAAGCTGCTGGCGCCCGGCGACACCGGCCAACTCAACGACCCCGGGCCGAGCGCGGCCCGCACCGCGGTCGCCTACAACCGGGGCAAAGACGAGATGTACGTCTTCCAGGGCGGCGCCTACACCCCCGATCAGGTTCAGGATCTGTTCCGCGGCCTGGGCAGCGACACCGCGGTGCTGCTCGACGGCGGCGGATCCTCGTCGGTCGTGCTGAGCCGCGACACCGGCGGGATGTGGGCCGGCGCCGGGTCGCCGCGCGGTTCCTGTGACACCGCCGAGGTGCTGTGCGACGCCCGGGAACGGGCCCTGCCCGGTTGGCTGGCCTTCGACTGACGCTACAGACCGAGCTTGGGTGAGAGGTCCAGCGAGGTGACGGTGGTCATCCTGGTGACCCGCCAGTCGCGTCCGTAGCGCCTCATCTCCAGCCGGTAGGACAGGTACTTCATCGCCGGGATGTTGTTGTTCTTCGGGGTGGTCGACGTGGTGTTGGTGTAGACGATCGCCGTCGCCTCGTCGGGCTGCGGTTCGCCACGCAGCGATTCCACCCCGGCGCCGACGACGTTCGTGGTGCTGGTGACCTTCGCCTGTTTGTTGGTCGGCGCGATCGCGTCGAGGTACTGGCGATATTGCGCCTCGAAGTCGCCGCCGAGATACTTCGCCGAGCGGTCGGAGAGCCGGTCCATATCCTCGGGCGTGTAACTCCACAGCGTGGTGATCGCGTCGGCCGCAGTCCGGGCGATCCTGAGCTTCGTTTCGACCTCGGCCCGGTCCATCAGATACGACTGGACGGCGGCGCCGGCGAACCCGCCGGCGAGCACGAAGCCGGCCACGGACGCCGCGGCGACGGCGTTCCGGCCGCGCCCGGACCGCACCCGCTTGGCCGGCGCCTCCTCGCCGGTGACCGGCGCCTCAACGGCGGCGGCGGCTTCGTCCCCGGCTTCGTCCCCGGC
>NZ_JBBATF010000040.1:5070-19010 GCF_040398885.1 Mycobacterium sp.
ACGCCGGCTTCGTCCCCGTCGCTCACAGCACCTGGATCAGGTCGCTGACCTTCCACTGGTCCCCTTCCTTGACCGCCGTCACCTGCCAGCGGCTACCGCTGTCGATCTTCGTTCCGTCGGGCATCTTGGTGGTCATGTTCGCCACCGCGATGACGGTTGCGCTGCCGTCGGGATTCCACCGTTCGATGCCGATGTCCTGGACTGAGCCGAACCCCGGTTCGGACTGCGCCACCTGGATGACCACCTCGTTGGTCCGGTCCGAATACAGCTTGGCGAAGTTGCCGGTGCCCAGTGCGAGGACCTTCGCGACGTAGTCGTTGGCATTGAACGGATCCGGCGACGTGTACTGGGTGATGAACGTCCGCACGGAGTCCTGCACCGCCGCCTCGTCGATCCGCACCCGGCGGGCCGCCTGGTTCCCGGCGAACACCACCGCACTGGTCACCAGGGCCGCGAGGATCAACGTGGCGGCGACGGCGGCGACCAGGCGAAGTCCTTTCCGCCGGGCCCGGGCCGCAGGCGGGCGCAGCCACTCGCCGGGAGGCGAGTCCATCCTGCGGCGCGGGCTCATCGGCCGCCCCCTTGCGGCTTCGGTTGCGGCTCAGCAGGTTTCGGCGCAGGTCTCGGCGGCGCCAGCACCGTCAGATTCGACAGCTTCCAGTCTGCGCCGACCCGCTCGAATTCCGCCCGCACCGACGCGGTGACGAACCGCTGATCTGGCGCCGACCCGCGCTGTCCCTGCAACAGCATCAGCATCGTGGCGGCGCGGGCCGTCGAGGACAGCACGGCGCTGTTGCTCACCCAGTAGTCGTTGTCGACGGGGGCCTTGCGCACGGCGTCCTGCTGCTTGATCAATTCGGGCCGGTAGCCGTCGGTGACCAACGACTGCGCCTCGGTGAAGTCCTCCGCCACGTTCTCGGCGGTGTAGCTGAGCATGTCGACCACGATCCTGGGACCCGCGACGGCGATCTGCTCCCGCGACCGGTCCGCGTCGCGTTGCTGACGGAAGATCAGGACGTAACCCAGCGCCGCGGCGAGAACCGACACCGCCGCCGCGCCCGCCAGCACACGCGCGGCCAACCGGGTCCAATCCGGCCGCGGACCGTCGGCGTTGTGGACCTCGGTGCCCAGCAGGATGTCGGCGAAGGTGCGGCCGCGGCGGTCGATCAGCGGCCAGAGCCAGCCCAGGAGGAGCGGCAGCGTGTCGAGCAGGTGCGCCAGATCGCGCAGGAACAGCCGGATCGGCGTGGGGCTCGCGCCGTGCCGGCCCACCACGGCGACACCGAACACCGCGCGGCCCGGCGTCCACCCGGCCACCGACGGCAACAGCCATCTGTTGACGGCCACCGCAAGGACCAGAACGGCCGCCACCACCAGACACAGCCACCACAGCCAGCCCCGTTCCGTCGCCGACCATCCGACCAGCAGCAGGGCGGCCGCCGCCGCCAGGCCGGCGATAACGTCGATGCCGAAGGCGCCGGCACGCGACCACCACTCGGCAAGCCGGGGGTCGAACAGCCGAGGCCGCCCGCCTTCCGAACCGTCCAAACCGTCGAGGTCGCCGTCCAGCGCGACGGTCACTTGCTCACCGGTTCGATGTTGTCGATCTTGTAGGTGCCGCCGGAGGGCACCATCTTCACCCGCAGCCGGTAGCCGAGTTCCTGATCGATCTGCTGGCTGTTGGACATCTTGACCCGGGTGGCGACCAACACGTCGATCGAGCCGTCCGGATTGTGCTTCTCCGCTGCCGCCCGCATATCGGTGACCTTCACCTGGGCGTTGACCGTCTGATACGCGTCGAGCAACAGTCCGCTGTACAGATTCGCCTGTGCCGCATAGTTTTCCGATGAGCACTCGACGATCCTGCGTTGACTCTCGTTCATCGCCTTGACATCGGGCGCCTGGGTCGCGGTGATGCAGTCCTTCGCCGCGGCCACCGCCATCGCCTCGTCGTTGACGGCCGCGACGCTTCGGCGGTGACCGATCAGCGCCAGCACACCGGCCGCGCCCAGCAGCAACGCCCCCAGCGCGATCGCGGCGATCACGGAGGAGAGCCGCCGGCCGGACAGCCGGGTTTCGAGTGGCGGCGTTGGGGTCAGCTGACCGGGGCCAGCATCTCCTTCCATCCGTCGTCTCCTGTAGTCGTCGAGTTCTTGACGGTGTAAGCCGTGCCGTCCGGCCCGACTATCTCACCGCTGGCCGCACTGTAGGTCGCCGAGGCGTTCGTCGCCGGTGACGGCCCGGGTGTGTAGTTGCACGGGTTCGGCTGTTGACCGTTGCACTGCACCGTACCCTGACCCGGCTTGGACGGGGCATCGCTGGTCGGCTTGGTAGGCGGCGGCAGCAGGTCGGCCGGAAGCGGGTTCATCCCGTTGTTGATCGACGGGGCCCGGATCACCGTTCCGGGGTTGACCGGCTGGTCGCAGGCCGCACCGGGGGCCGGGCAGTTCACGATCTGGGCCGGGTCGCCGTACCAGGGGTTGGTGCCGAGCGGGACGTAGGGCTCGTCGCTGCGGCACTCCAGCGGGGTCGCCGCCCGCTTGCCCGGGACGTCGACGCAGGGGATGTTGCGCGCGCCGCGGACGGTGTTCGACGGGGTCTCCTGCGGCACCTTGCAGTACAGCCCGTCCTCGACCGGCTTGACGCTGGTGTCGGCCGGCGAGCGCCATTCGGCGGCCGGCAGGAAGCCGGTGAGGCAGGGCGGCGGCTGGTTGATCGACAGGGCCAGGTCCAGCGAGGCCTCGCCGGGGAACGGCGCGGCGACCGCCTGCCCGGCGATCGGCGCCTGCGGCAGCAGCACCAGGGCCTGTTCCAAGCCCTTGTTGTAGCGCTTGAGCATCTCGATGATGATCTCGAGATTGGCCAGCGTCTCCGGAAGCGCGTCCCCGACCTCGACGAACAGCGTGTTGAACTGCTCGGCGGCCGGGGCCGCCTCGGAAAGTCCGCTGCGCAGGGCGGCGTCCTGCTCCTTGGCCTGGGCGGTCAGCGAATTCAGGTTCGCGGCCCACTGATAGATCGACGCCGAGGACTGAACCTGGCTGGCGAGGATCGGCGGCGCGTTGTCGACGATGTCGTTGATGTCGCCGATGTTGTTGGTCAACTCGGTGACGAACGACTGCGTGTTGTCCACAAGTTTCTGCAGGGTCGGCCCGAGCCCGCCGACAGCCTGAGCCGTCTCGTCGAGCAGGTTGGGGATCTTGCCCGCCGGAATCGACGCCAGGGCCGCGTTGGCCCGGTCGAGCGCGGGTCCGATCGGCACCGGGATGGTGCTCTTGGTGATCGTCTGGCCGTTCTCGAAGTACTCCCCCGTATTGCCGGTCGAGACCAGGTCGATGTACTGCTCACCGACCGCGGTCACCGACCGCACGTTGGCCGTCGCGTCCACCGGGATCTTGAACTTCTTGTCCAGACTGATGGTGGCCTGCGCGCCGGTCTCGGTGGGCACCACGTCGGTGACCCGGCCGACGCTCACACCGCGGTAGGTCACGTTCGCCGTCTTGTACAGGCCACCGGCGGCCGGCAGGTCCACCTTGAGCCCGTACTGGCCGATCCCGACCACGGACGGCAGGCGCAGGTAGAACACCGACAGGGCGATGATCGCCAGCACCGTCAGCAGCGTGAAAATGAACAGCTGGGTCTTGATGAACCGGGTGAGCACCATCAGACCACGTCCTTACTCGCCACGCTCGATGAACGGCCCGCCGCCATCGGTCATGTTCGGATGCGGCGTGAACCGAACGTCCGGGATCATCGTGCTCGGGTCGCGGCCCCACGACTGCTCCAGCGCCCGCAGCATGCCGGACACACCCGTGCCGGTCAGAAGACCGTTGTCCAGGGAGCTCAGCGTCGCGTCGAGGTTGAGCGACAGGTTGATGTAGTCGCCGCGGATGACCTTCGGGATGTTGTCCAGCGGGTACGGGTTGGTGACGATCAGCCGCATCGCATCCAGGAAGTACGGCGCGCTGCGGCCCAACTGGGCCAGCGGACGCTGCAGAACCTCCAGGTTGGTCCTCAGGTCGGCGTTGGCCGCCGTCAGCGTCTCGTCGGTCACCTTGGAGAACCGGCCCACCGCGACTATGGCGTCGGCGATCCGGTCCCGCGACCCGGCCAGATACTCGGCCAGCGGCGGCAGATCCACCAGCAACTGGTCGAGGGTGTCGTTACGGCTGGCCACGTAGGCGAACAGGTTGTTGGTCGACTCGATGGCCCGCGCGATGTCCTCGCGTTGCTTGTTGAGTTCGCCGGTGAAGGTGTCCAACTTGGTCAGGAACGCGCGGATCTGATCGGCGTTTCCGGTCAGCAGGTTGTTGACCTCGTTCTGGATGATCTCCAGGTTCGGAATGCCGCCGCCGCGGAGCACGGTGGCCAGGCTGGCCAGCGTTCGCTCGATGGTGGGGAACGCCGTGGAACGGTCCAGCGGGATCGTGTCACCGGTCTGCAGCAGCTGCGACGACGGGTTGGCGGGCGCCGCCAGCTCCACATGCTGGCTGCCCAGGATGCTGCTCTGGCCGATCTTGGCGGTGGCGTTGGCGGGCAGGTTCAGACCGGGCTCGATGTTGAGCGTGAGCGTGGGAACCCAGTCCTTGAGTTCGATCTTGCGGACGGTGCCGACGAACACGTCGGCCACCCGGACCCGGCTGTTGACGTTTAGCGCCAGTGTGTCCGGGATCTGGACGTAGACCGTCTGCGAGCCCTTCTGGCTGCCCGGCCCCAGGTTCAGCGGGACGTTGGCGATGCCCTTCCAGCCGCATGAGGTCAGGACCATCGCGGTGACCCCGAGGGCGAGGCCGCGCATCCCCATCCGACGCGCACGGGTCACTTTCGCGGTCACTGGCCGGCCCCCGTTTCGGCAGACAGGGCGGGTGGCGCCGGCATCGGCGCGGCGGCCGGCGCTACCGTCCCGGGCGCGGGCGGGCCGATCTGCTGCGAGACCGGCAACGGTCCGGGAACCACGTCGGGGCCGGGCGCCGGGGGCGGCGGCGCCGGGGGGTACCACGGCGGCGGGAGCGGGTTCAGCTGGTCGTAGGAGTTCGACGGGGCGCCGCCGCGCGGGCCGGCCGCCGGGTAACCGGTCGGGTCCGGTCCGCCCATCAACGCGGCCAGCGAGTCCGGGGTGAGCATGTTGGCCGTGAACGGCTGCACCTGCAGACCCTGCATGCCCGGCGCGACGATCCAGCCGGGTTCGTGGTTGCCGTGCGAGAACAGGGTGTCACGGGACCACACCCCGGGGACGGTGGTGTCCTTGTAACCCGGCGGTGGCCGCAGCCGCTCCTCGGAGTACGCGACGTACTTCGGCAGCGTCGACGCGCTGGCGAACTGGTTCACCCCGAACGGCGGGAAGTTGAACTTGGTGGCGTCCAGGATCGGGGCCAGGTACTGCGCGCACAGCTCGGCGGAGTCCTGGTAGCCCAACCGGCTTCCGGCCTGGATCGCGCTGCACAGGAACTGCATGGGGTTGGCCCAGTTGGCCACCGCGGGGATCGCGACGATCGAACCGTGCGTCGGGTGGTAGATCTGGTTCACGTTCGCCGCCAGCGTCGGATACACGTGCAGCACGGTCTCCAGACCGTTGCGGGCGTCGGGCTGCATCAGGGCGTTGGTCACGTCGGCCAGGTTGTTGATGTCCCGAGACAGCAGCGATCCGTTGTCGTCGACGAACTTGCGCGCGGTCTTGAGCAGGTTGTCGATCTCCACCAGCGCCCGGGACAGCTCCTGATCGGAGTTGGTCAGCGCGCCGGTGAACGTCGCCAGGTTGGTGTTGAGCGCCACGAACTCCTGGTCGCTCTGATGCAGGGCGTTGACGAACACCGCGAGCGCCTTCGTCGTGGCGAACAGGTCGCCGCGGCCCTCGTTGAGGGTGGCCACCGCGTCCGACAGCGAACGGAAGGTCTCGTTGATCTGCTTGCCCTTGCCGTTGACGTTGTCGGCGAAGGAGTCGACCAGATCGCCCAGCGGGCCCTTGGGCTGGCCGGGGGTCGGCCCGAGTTCGGTGACGAGCTTGTCGAGCTGGCTGCGGATGTCGTCCCACTCGACGGGCACCCGGGTGCGCTCCACGGGGATGTTGTCACCGCTGGCCAGCGCCGCTCCACCGGTGTAGGGCGGGTCCAGCTGCAGGACGCGGGAGGCCACGACGGTCGGGTTCAGGACCGATGCGACGGCATCGGCGGGAACCTTGTACCGGTTGGGGTAGCTCAGGGTCACCTTCATCCGGTCGCCGTTGGCGGTGGGCTCGATGTCGTCGATCCTGCCCACCTTGACGCCCATGATCTGCACCCGGTCACCTGGGTAGACGGCCAACGCGTTGTCGAACTCGGCGGTGACGGTGGTGGTGGTGGCCTTCTTGTACATCCGGTAGCCGACGAAGGCGGCGATCAGCGCCAGCACCAGCACCAGCGTGGCGATGACCGCCCCGGCGCGGGAGAGCCTGGACAGTCCTGCGTTGCGAACGGACATCGCCTACTGCCCTCCCGAGTCGAACGGCGCGATCGGCGCGGCGCTACCCGGGCCCGGCACCGGAACGGTACGGGCGCCCGGCGGACCGGGCGCCAGCGCCGGCCCGGGCGCGCCCGGCACCAGCGGACCCGGCTGGCCCGGCACCGCGGCGGCGGGAACGCCGTGGTTCGGTGCCTCTGCAGCCGGGTTGAACTGGGAAATAGCCACGTCCGGCGGTCCGTAGCCACCGGGCACCGGGCCGAACGGACCCTGGGTCGCCGCGGCGCAGGGCAACGGGTTGCCCGGCGTCGGAAGGCCCCCGACCGGCGGGGTGTACGAGCACGGCGAACCGGGCGGGACCGCCGGTCCCGGATGGTCCGGGGTGCCCTCGCGAACCGGCGGCGCCGCCGGCGGGGCGCCGTTGGCCTGGGTCGTTCCGTTGGGGTCCGGGAACTGGTAGGCTGGCAGGCCCGCGTTGCGCCAGAACTCCTCGGGATCGATGCCGCGCTTCTTGAACGCCGCATCCACCCACGGCTGGATGATCTGGTACGGGAGGATGTTCACCAGCAGGGTCTTGAAGTACGGGCCCGAGCCGATCGCCTCGGTGAGCGAGCCCATGAACTTCGACGCGGTGGTGATCGAGTAGGCCAGGTCCTCTTTGTGATTGGCCAGGATGTCGCTGATGGTCTGAAGCTGCGTCAGCACGTTGTTGAGGTTGGGGTTGTCGTCGACGAACCCGGCGAACTGCTGCGAGACCGCCGAGACATTGGCCAGCAACACGTCCACCTCGGCGCTGCGCCGGTTGATCGCGCTGAGCAGCACCTGGGCGTTCACCAGCAGCCGGTTGATCTGCTCGCTGCGGTTACCCAGGACGCCGGCTGTCTTGTTCGCTTGTGCCAGAAGCTCTTTGAAGGCCACATCACGTTTGCCGATGGTGTCGGAGAACCGGGTGACACCGTCGAGGGCGGCTTTGAGTTCGGGCTTGCTCGCGTCGAGGGTCTCGGACAGAACGTTCAGCGACCGCTTGACGGCGTCCAGATCCCACTGGCTGGTGTTGGTGGTCAGTTCCGAGAAGGCGTCGTAGAGCTGATAGGGCGTGGTGCTCTGCTCGATCGGCAGCAACCCGTTGACCGGCAGCGCCTTGTTGCCGCGCGGGTCGATCTCCATCACCCGCTTGCCCAGGATGGTGTCGGTGCGGATGGACAGCCGGCTGTCGGTGCCGATGCGGTGGCTGCCGAGGGTGAACCCGACCTTGACCCGGTCGCCGTCGATCTCCAGCGACTTGACCTGACCGACGTCGTAGCCGCTGATCCGGACCTTGTCGCCGGGGGCCGAGCCCGCCGCGTCGGCGAAGTGCGCGTAGTACATCGGCTTGGCGAACAGCATCGGGATGCTGGCGAAACTCTGCCCGACGGCCACGACCATGACCAGGATGAGCAGGCCGAGCAGACCTACCCTGACCCGGTTGCTGCCTTGGAGGGTCCTCATTGCGGCGTGCACCTCCCCGTCGGCTGCTTGGTGATCCGGACCTTGCGGACCGGGCCGCCGGGCTGGAGACCGTTGAGCGTGAGGGTGAGGTCGCAGAGGTAGAAGTTGAAGAAGTCGCCGTAGACGCCGCCGGCCCGGCCGATCAGGTTGATCGCCGGCGGGTACTCGTTGAGGAGCTTCTCCAGCTTCTCCGGTTGGTCGGCGAACGGCTGCTGGAGGGTCTCCAGCTTGCCGATGGTCTGCTGCAGCAGCGGCCGGTCGTCGCTGAGCAGGCCGGCCAGCGTTCCCGAGGCGGTGCTGATGTCGGCGATCGCGTCGGCAATCGGGTCGGCCCGGTTCTTCAGCCCGGTGATCAGGACCTCGAGGTTGCTCACCGTGGAATCGAATTCCTTCTGGTGCCGGTTGACCGTGCTCAGAACCGTGTTCAGGTTGGTGATGACCTCACCGATGGCGCGGTCGCGGTCGGCGAGTGTCGAGGTCAGCTGAGCGGTCTGGCTCAGGATGTTGGCCACCGTCCCGTCCTGGCCCTGGAAGACGGTGACCAGGGACGTGGCGATGTTGTTGACCTTCTCCGGGTCGAGGGCCTTGAACAGCGGCTTGAAGCCGCCGATCAGGGCGTCGAGGTCCAGAGCCGGTTGGGTCCGCGCCAGGGGGATCAAACCGCCCGGCGGCAGAACCTTGTCCGCGCCGTCGCCGGTGCCCCGGTCGAGGTTGACGTAGCGCTCGCCGATCAGGTTGGCGTAGCGGATCTGCGCGGTGCTGGACTGGTACAGCGGCAGCGACTTGTCGACATTCATCTGCACCGTGACGCGCTGGCCGTTCTCGGCGAGTTCGACGGACTTGACCTTGCCGACCTCGACCCCGCCGGCCCGGACGAACTGTCCCGGCTTCAGCCCGCTGCCGTTGCTGAACTCGGCGGAGTAGACGTTGAACCGCTGGAAGCGCAGCTGGCCGAAGACGACCACGAGCAGCGCGGTGCACAGCGCCAGGATCGTCGAGACGATCCCGAGCTTGATCAACGTTCCGCGGATACTCATGGGTTGATCGTGTTCTCCCCGACCTGACGGCCCCAGACGTACTCGTTGAGGATCGGCTGCCCCAACTCGAAGTGGTTGTACGGCGCGATCGAGGCACCGGTGTCGACCACCAGGGTGGGTGCCGGCCAGAAATCCCGGGTCACCTTCTGCCAGCAACCCGGGGCGCCGCCCGGACCGCCGCGTGCGTTCACCCGGGGCAGGTTGTCCGGATAGATGTAGGGGTTCGGCGCGCCGATCAGCTTGGCGTGGTCGGCCAGCGAGTAGCCGTTGCCGCCGAAACCGTCCAGGGCCGCCGGGAGCACCTCCGCGTAGTTGCGGATCATGCAGAAAAGCTGCGGGCTGTAGGTGTTCAGCAAGTGCGATGTCGGGATCAGGTCCGACATCGCCCGCACCAGGTACGGCGCGCCGCGCTCGAAAACGTCGGCGCCGTTGTTGCCGAAGCCGGCCGCCGCCAGCAGGGCCGCGTCGAGATCGCCGCGCTGATCGTTGAGGGTGCGGACGGTGGTCAGCGCGTTGTCGACCGCGTTCCAGAAGTCCGGTCCGGCCCCGGTGTAGACGTCGGCCAGGCCGGCGAGCTGCTGCATGCCGTACTGCAGACGGGGCAGCCTCGGGTTGAGGTTGTCCAGAGCCACGTTGGCCCTGACGATCGACTGGCCGAACTTGGTGCCCAGCCCGGTCAACGCCTCCGCCGTCGCCGACAGGGTCAGGTTGAGCTTGACCGGGTCGATCTTCTCCGCGAGTCCGGTCACGGTCTCGAACAAGGTGTTGAACTCGACGGTGGTGCTGCGCGCGTCGATCACGTCGGAGGCGCTGATGCGTTCGGTGTTCGGGTTCTTCGGGCTCGACAGCGAGACGAACTTGTTTCCGAAGATCGTCGTGGCCTGGATGTCGGCGTCGACGTTCGACGGGATCAGCGGGATGAACTTCGGCTTGACCTCGAGGGCGAACTTCGCCGCCTCCCTGCCGTCGATCTGGGTGGCCTCGATTTTGGTGACGCGGCCGATCTCGACACCGTTGTAGGTCACCTTGGCGTTGGGATCCATCACCAGACCCGCTCGGGCGGCCACCATGGTCAACTGTGTCTTCGGGGTCAACGCGCCGCGGAACTGCAGCAGAAGCAGCGTCAGGACCAGCGCCAGTACCAGCAGCAGAATGGTGCCGGCCAGCCGGATCGGCGGGGTGCGGGCGTCGTTGAGGGGTGCCGTCACGTCACACCGTCAAGTTGAAGTTCGGGTCGGTGCCGTAAAGCGCCAACGAAGCGAACAGCACGACGAACTGAACGACGACCAGGGACGCGCGCATCGACTTGCCCACCGCCTCGCCGACGCCCACCGGACCGCCGCTGGCGTTGTAGCCGAAGTAGCAGTGGTTGATCATCACGATGACCGAGATCACGATGACCTCGACGAACGACCAGAACACGTCGTTGGGTCGCAGGAAGGTGTGGAAGTAGTGGGCGTAGGTGCCGGCCGACTGCCCGTAGAGCACCGTGGTGGTCAGCTGGGCGGCCAGGAAGGCCATGATCAGCGACATCGCATACAGCGGGATGATGACCACCGAGGCCGCGACGAGTCGGGTCGAGACCAGGTAGGAGATGGATTTGATGCCCATCACCTCGAGTGCGTCGATCTCCTCCGATATGCGCATCGCGCCCAGCTCCGCCGTCGCACCGGCGCCGACCGTGGCCGCCAGTGCCTCGCCGGTGACCACGGGCGCGGTCAGGCGGACATTCACCATGGCGGCCAGGAAGCCGGTGAAGGCCTCGACACCGATGTTGCCCAGCGAAGCGAAGCCCTGGATGGCGATGAGCGACCCGGCGGAAAGGGTGACGAAGCCGACGATCGCCACGGTGCCGCCGACCACCGCCATCGCGCCGGCCCCCATGCCGACCTCGGCGATCAGCCGAATGATCTCCTTAGGGTAGAACCGGACCGCGTGGCCGATCTCCTTGACGGCTTCGATGGCGAACCAGGCCACCTTGCCGGTGCCGTCCAGGAACTTGGAGGGCGCCTTGGCCAGCTTGTCCGGGAACCTGGGGAACCGTGACGGCACCGCCGCCTTGGGGGTCTGCGTCGCCGTCGCCATCTACCGCCCCGTCCCGAACCGGACACCGATGGTCGTGAAGATGACGTTCACCGCGAACAGCGCGACCACGCAGAGCACCAGCGTCTCGTTCACCGCGATGCCCACGCCCTTGGCGCCGCCACCCACCGTCAGTCCGCGGTAGCACCCGACCAGACCCGCGATCAAGCCGAAGGCGACGGCCTTGGCGATCGCGATCACCACTTCCGGCAGGCCGGTGAGAAGGGTCAGGGTCTGCAGGTAGGAGCCTGCGGAGATGTTCTGCAGGTAGACGCCGAAGATGAAACTGCCGACCAGGCCGATCACGATCACCGCGCCGTTGAGCAGGACGGAGACGAAGGTCGCGGCCGCCACGCGGGGCACCACCAGCCGGTGGATCGGATCGATGCCGAGGACCTCCAGCGCGTCGATCTCCTCGCGGATGGTGCGTGCTCCGAGGTCGGCGCAGATGGCCGTGGAGCCGGCGCCCGCGACAACAAGCACGGTCACCAGCGGCCCGAGCTGGGTCACCGACGCCAGCGCCGCGCCGGCGCCGGAGACGTCGGCGGCGCCGAACTCGGTCAGCAGCAGATTGAAGATGAAGATGATCAGCACCGTCAGCGGGATGGACATGGCGAAGGTGGGCAGCAGGGCCACCGTCATCAGGAACCAGCTGTAGTTGAGGAACTCTTTCCACTGGAAAGGCCTGGCCAGCGCCTTCGCCGTCAGGACGCACATCTTGAAGAAGCCGCCCATGGCCGTCATCGGGCCGTCGAAACGTTTTCGCAGGAGACTGGTAGCGGTCACTGCACGGACCCCTCCTTGCGCCTTGCGAATGTGATCCGGGTCGCCCCTACCGGCCGGGGTACGGACGCCCAAAATGTACCCGATGAGCAGGACGCCTCATGGCGCAACTGCGCTATTGACATTTCGTTGTTTTACGGTCGTGCCTAAAAATCGCCCCGTGAAGATCGCGCGGCGACGCCTCTAGGGACCGGCGGCCAGTTGCTCCGCGCGGGTCTTGAGATTGCCCGCCAGGTGTTCGAGGGCGTCGTTGACCAGTTTCTTCACCATCAGGGCCGGCACCCCGGGAATGGACGTCTCAACGTCGAGGTCGACGGTCAGCAGGCTGGCGGCACCCAAGTCGACGACCGAGAACAGCTGGTGCTGTCTGGAGAACAGCTCACCCTGCTGCATGACGGTCTGGATCTGCGCCGGACTCGGGTAGTAGACGGCCTGGATGTAGGTGCCCTGCTGTCCCTGGATCTCGGTGTCGATGCGCAATTGGCTGGGCCGGCCGTCGTCGTAGCGGGCCAGGATGTACACCGCCTTGACCTCGTCGTTCCACTGCGGATAGGCCTCGAAGTCGGCCACGATCGCCAGAATCACCGCGGCATCGGCGCCGACCTCGACCGTCTTGCTGACCAGGGGCATCAGACGGCCGCCCTCTTCGCCGCGCCGAGCGGGGTCCGGACGCGGATCGCATCGTCCCGGATGAGCCCGCGCAACAGTGCGGTGGAGAATTCCTCGGCGATCTCCTTGGCGGTGCGCCGGCCGTCCGGACGCAGCCACCGGTAGGCGCCCATCGTCATGCCGATGTAGCCCAGCGCCACCACGTGGGAGTCGCATTCGAAGAACTCGCCGCTGGCGATGCCCCGGTCGATCAGGCCGGTGACGTGCTCGTAGACCTGGATCTCCTTGTCCCGCACCTCGGTCACCTGTTCGTCGGTGAACCACTCGGTGATGTAGGGCTGCTCCTGCCAGTAGACGGCAGCGCCCTCGGGGTTGTCCGCGATGTTGGTCAGCAACCGCGCCGTGTACTGGTAGAGCGCCTCACGGGCGGTCCAGGAGGGGTCGTCGTGCACCGCGGCCAGGGTGTTCTCCGCCGCCCGCCGGTAGATGTCGAACAGGATCAGCGACTTGCTGGCGTAGTAGTGGTAGACCGTCGCCTTGTTGAGACCGACGACGTCGGCGACGTCGTCCATCCGGGTGCCGTGGTAGCCGCGGGCCGCGAACAGCTTGGTCGCGACGGCCAGCAACTCCTCCCGCCGGGTCGTCCCGTTCTCCGGTGGCATGCGGTCCTCCCTATCAACTGGTTGGACAGTCTAGGCAATGATCGCTATCGGCCCGGCCGCACGCCACGTCGGGATACACTCGCCTTCGGTCGGTCGAGAGGTCGGTTGAACAGGAGGCCAGCATGAATCCGGATCCGCAACCCGATTACGACGCGACCGACGAGATCGAGTACTTCTTCAGTTGGCTGCCATGGGCGCTGCGCGGCACCGACTGGACCGGGACGCCCGCCTACCCGCCGGTCTGACCCAGCAGCACCGTTTCCAGCGCCGCCCGGAAATCGTCGGGCAGCGGTGCGGGGCCGTCGTCGCCCAGCAGCACCAGAACGGTGTCGCACACACCGATGCAGGAGTCGTCGAGGAACAACCCGGTCGAGGCGATGAACGACGTCCGGCCGATCCGGCCCACGCCCGCCCCGGTCTGAATCAGTGCCGGCCAGTACGCCTCGGCCAGGAAGTGCACGGCGTTCTGTGAGGTGACCAGCCGTAGTCGCCTGTCCGTGCGATAGAGCTTCGGGAACAGGCCGCGGTTCATCGTCGCCCGGGCGTTCTCATGCAGGGATTCCAGCGCGAGATTGTTCAGGTGCGCATTGGCGTCCATATCGCCGTAGCGGGCCGCGATCTCGCCCTTTACCGGATAGGAGGCGAGTTTCAGGCGCATCGGGCCGGGGCGCGGTGCCGTGGTGGTGGTCACAAGACCGCCAGCCTAATTCAGGGGCGCACGCGCAATCATGACGAGTCAATTCGGTCAGACCTCGTGTCTATCATCGAAAATATGTTCGATAACCTCGACGAGGCGGCGGTGCTGGCGCGAATGTCGGCCGCGCAGCGCGATGAGCGGATGGCTACT
>NZ_JBBATF010000041.1:0-18988 GCF_040398885.1 Mycobacterium sp.
GACGTGGTGTGGCAGTCGCGCTCGGGTCCGCCGCAGGTTCCGTGGCTGGAACCCGATGTGGGGGAACATCTTTCGACGTTGGCGGACTCCGGCGTCAAGGCGGTCGTCGTCTGCCCGGTTGGCTTCGTGGCCGACCACATCGAGGTCGTCTGGGATCTCGACAGCGAGTTGGCCGGGCAGGCGCGGGAACTCGGGGTCGCCCTGGCGCGGGCCACGACTCCCAACGCCCAGCCGCGATTCGCCCGGTTGGCTCTCGACCTGCTCGACGAGGTCAGGCAGGGCCGCGAAGCGTCCAGGGCGGTCGGTCCCGAGCCGGTTCCGGGCTACGGCTCCAGTGTGAACGGCAAGTTCTGCACCGCCGAATGCGAGGCCGGTGCGGCCGAAGCCGCCGCTAGCGCCAGGCCGAGTCCAGGATCGCGCTGACCGCTGCGCAGCGGGCGGCGCGCACCACGGCCGACAGCGGCCGGATGGCCGTGTCGGCGATCTGCGCCTGGGATGCGCTCTGGGCGCCGATCGGCGCCACCCCGGAACTGACCGTGATGATGGCGTCGACGCGCGCCGCGGTGTTGAGCACCCGAACCGCCCGCTCCGGTGCGTGATCGGGGATGCGGTGGTGACGGTAAGCCTGCAGCACCTCGTCGACGAGGGCGCGCGGATCATCCGCTCCGGCAACCAGTTTCAGGCCGTCGAGCGCCTCGGCGGCCGACCGGACCGCCGACCGCAGCGCGTACTCGGCCTCACCGAGATCCATCGGATCGGGCGCCGGAGAACCCGGCAGCGAGTAGACCGACCACAGCAGTGCGGTCACCGGAACCATTGCGTCCCCGGCGCTTTCGTCGTCGTCGGCATCGTCCCACTCGAACGTCGGGACCAGGCCGATCGCCGTGCCGTCGGCTGCCCGGACCAGCACCGCCTCGCCGGCGTCGAGGGCGTCCGCCTGGAACTGGGTGCCGGCCGGCAGGCCCCGGACGTCGCCGGGCACCGGCAGGGCCAGCGTGATCGCCGGGCCGGGCGGCGTCCCCCCGGCGTTACGCGGGCCGGTCGCGGTGCGGACAGTCTTGAGCAGCGACATCGCACCGGTGCCGTCCATGTCCGGCCACGGCAGTCCGGTGCGGCCCGCTGCGACCGCATCGTAGGCGGCGACCGAATGCGCTGGGGCCCAGTCGCTTAGCGCGTCCAGGACGTCGTCGGGAGCCGCCTGGCCGGCCAGCCAGGCGTTGGTCCACACCGACAGCGAGACACTCGGGCACCACATGATGGTCGTGAGTGTAGTTGCTCACCCGCGCGTCGGACGGCCGACGGCGCGCCACTCGTTTCGCGCGTATGGTGGCGTCATGTCGGCCGCACTGATCTGGCTGATCGTTGCGCTCTGCCTTGCGGCGGCCGAAGCGCTCACCGGGGACATGTTCCTGCTGATGCTCAGCGGCGGGGCACTGGCGGCGGCCGGGTCCAGCGCGTTGCCGGGCCTTCCGCTCTGGGTGGACGGTGCGGCGTTCCTGCTGGTGTCGGTCCTGTTGCTGACGGTGGTTCGACCGACGGTCCGGCGTCGGCTCTCCGTCGGCGGCGGCCTCGCCGAACCGGCCAGGGCTCTGGAGGGCAAGCAGGCCCTGGTGCTGAACCGGATCGATCGGCATCAGGGCCAGGTCAAGCTGGACGGGGAGGTCTGGACGGCGCGTCCGCTCAACGAGGACGACAGCTACGAGCCCGGCGACCAGGTGACCGTCATGCAGATCGACGGTGCGACCGCGGTCGTCTGGCGCAACCCCTAGGAAGGAAGGAGTCGAGATGGAGGGGACGACGGCAGGCCTGGTGTTGCTGGCCGTGCTGGTGATCTTCGCGGTGATCGTGGTGGCCAAATCCGTCGCGCTCATCCCGCAGGCCGAGGCGGCGGTGATCGAGCGACTCGGCCGTTACAGCAAGACGGTGTCCGGGCAGTTGACCCTGCTGATCCCCTTCATAGACCGGATCCGGGCCCGGGTCGATCTTCGCGAGCGGGTGGTGTCGTTCCCCCCGCAACCGGTGATCACCGAGGACAATCTGACCGTCAACATCGACACGGTGGTGTACTTCCAGGTCACCAACCCGCAGGCGGCGGTCTACCAGATCAACAACTACATCGTCGGCGTCGAGCAACTGGCCACCACCACGCTGCGCAACGTCGTCGGCGGGATGACCCTGGAGCAGACTCTCACCAGCCGCGATCAGATCAACGCCCAATTGCGGGGGGTGCTCGACGAGGCCACCAACCGGTGGGGACTTCGGGTTGCGCGGGTGGAGTTGCGCAGTATCGACCCGCCGCCGTCGATACAGGACTCGATGGAGAAGCAGATGCGCGCCGATCGGGAGAAGCGGGCGATGATCCTCACCGCCGAGGGCGCCAGGGAAGCCTCGATCAAGCAGGCCGAGGGCGCCAAGCAGGCCCAGATCCTGGCCGCCGAGGGCGCCAAGCAGGCGTCGATCCTGGCGGCCGAGGGCGAACGGCAGTCCCGCATCCTGCGGGCCCAGGGCGAGCGCGCCGCCCAGTATCTGCATGCGCAGGGTGAGGCCAAGGCCATCGAGAAGAGGTTCGCGGCCATCAAGGCCGGCCGGCCCACGCCCGAACTGCTGGCCTACCAGTACCTGCAGACGCTGCCGCAGATGGCCCGGGGCGAGGCCAACAAGGTCTGGCTGGTGCCCAGCGACTTCGGTTCGGCCCTGCAGGGTTTCACCAGGCTGCTCGGCGCGCCGGGGGAGGACGGGGTGTTCCGTTATCAGCCGCCGCCTGCCGACGACGTACCGCGAGCGCAGGACGACTCCGCGGAGGTCGCCGACTGGTTCGACATCCGGCCGGGCCCGGCGATCGCCCGGGCACTGGCTGACGCGGAGGCGGTGGCCCGGTCCACGCTGCCGGCGGTCGGCCCGGGTCCGGAGTCGGCGGCGATCGCGTCCCGGTCAGACGGTGATCAGTACTCGAATCCCGGGAACCCGTAGAACGCGTCTTCCTCGCCCTCGTACGACGGCGGGGCGCCGGGTGGGGGGCACACGGTGGCGACGGCTTGGTTGCCGGGGTCGCTGCAGTCGGGGAGCAGCGTGTCGGCCGCTGCCATCGGCGCGTTGAGCACGGCGGCCACGCCTGCGCCTGCGGCGAGCAGGACGAGGGCCTTTCGGGTTCGGTACATCGCAGCGGTCCTTTACGTGTCGATTCAGATGAGAATACCGGGCTCCGCCAGTTGAAGCGGTGCGGCAACTGCCCTATAATACCGCAAACGTAAAACTACAGGGGGTCGTAAACGTGACAACAGCGGTGAATCGCCTGGCGGCCTCGGTCCTTTGTGCCGGCGGCCTTCTGCTTCCGCTGGCCGGCCCGGCGCACGCCGACGTCGCGCCGGGATGCACGGTCGCGGACACGACCGCAGTGCTGTCCGGGGTGAGCACCGGGATGACGGTGTACCTGTTCACCCATCCCGACGTCAACAACTTCCTCAGCGGACTTCAGGGCATGAAGAAGAGCGACGCCAGGGCCGCTACGCAGTCGTACTACGCGGCCAATCCTCAGGTGAAGGCCGAGCTCGACGCCATCCGCGCCCCCGCCGTGGACCTGCGCAAGCGCTGCAACATCCCCCCGGGCACCCCGATCTCGGGGCTGCTTTAGCAGCGTCGCGGCGATGCCTCCGGGCCTCGTAGGCCAGACCGGCGATGCCGGCCGCGGCGGTGCACATCGAGACCAGGAGCAGCAACGGATCAAGATGCCCGGTCAGCGCGTCGCCGAGGATGACCACGGCCGCGGTGCCCGGTAGCAATCCGGCGAAGGTGGCCGCCAGATACGGGAGCACCCGCACGGCCGAGGCGCCGGCGGCGTAGTTCAGCACCGAGAACGGCACCGCTGGAATGAGTCTCAGCGACAGCACCGCCGGCCATCCGCGCGCGCGTAGCCGGGCGTCGAGCGCCTCCACCCTCGGATGGCTGACCAGGCCGCTGACCTGCCAGCCCAGGGCGCGCACCAGGCGCAGCGCGATCAGCGCGCTCAGCGTGCTGGCCGTCACGGCGATGGCCACCCCGAGCGCCGGCCCGAACAACAGCCCGGCCGACAGCGTGAAGGCGGTCCGGGGAACCGGGAGCACGGTGAGGACCACGTGGGCGACCAGGAAGGCCAGGGGGAACCACGGGCCGACCGAGGTGGCCCAGTCCCGCAACTGGATCGCGGTCGGCAGCCGGACCAGCAGGACGAGGGCGACGGCGGCGGCGGCCGCGACGCCGGAGAGCGCGATCCGGGTCCCGCCCACCTGCCGGGCGGTCGCCGCGGTGGCCGAACCCGCGCTGCGCAGCACGCCCACGCCGCGCCTCAGGATCGGGGAGGCCATGTCCGTCAAGGTTACGGGTCGCCCGCCGCAGTTCGCCGATGCCGCCTGATTTAGCCTGAAAGGCAGGCGCGGCTCGGAAAATCGGAGGCCCGCCCCGCGACAAAAGGAGCTGTCGGTGTCTCCAGTCAGGGAGGAGGGCCTGTTGGCGGCCCGCGCCCGCTGGCGAACCGCCGTCGCGGGCGTGCTGGACGCCGCCGGCACGGCCGAACCCGAGCGACTGCTCGAGACGCCCACCTACGAAGGGTTCGCCGTCCGCGCCCTGTACACCGCCCTGGACGGTCCGCCCGAGGCGCCGCCGCCGGGTTGTTGGCCCTTCCTGCGCGGCGCCGACCGGGACCGCGACGTGCTGTCCGGCTGGAAGGTGGCCGAGTGTTTCCCCGCCCCGGGTTTCTCCGGCAGCGCCGCCGACGGCAACGGCGCGGTGCTGGAGGCTCTGGCCACCGGAGTCAGCGCGGTGGTCCTGCGACTGGACGGCACCGGAATCGCCGCCGCCGAGTTGGACCGCTGGCTGGCCGGGGTCTACCTGGAACTGGCACCTGTGATGCTCGATGCCGGGACGCGGTTCGGTGCGGCCGCGCAAGCCATGCTGGGCCTGGTCGCCGGATCCGCCGAGCGAACGCGGTTCTCGATCGACCTCGGCGCCGATCCGCTCACGGCCCTGTTCAGTGGGCGGCCGGCCCCCGCCGTCGACGATGTGATCGGGGTGGCCGCGGGGCTGGCCGACGAGCCCGGCGTGCGGGCGATCACCGTGGACGGCCCGGCGTTCCACGACGGCGGGGCCGACGCGAGTTGGGAACTCGCGGCCGCGGTGGCGGCGGCCACCGATTACCTCCGACTGCTCGCCGGCGCCGGGATGGACATCGCAGCGGCCCTGCGCCAGATCAGCTTCCGGCTCTCCGCCGACGACCACCAGTTCATGACGATCGCGAAATTCCGCGCCGCGCGCCTGCTCTGGGGCCGGGTCGCCGACGCCCTCGGGCACCCCGATCGCGGAGCGGCGCGGTTACACGCGGTCACCTCGCTGCCGATGATGACGCAGCGGGATCCGTGGGTCAACATGCTGCGAACCACGGTGGCGGCCTTCGGCGCCGGCCTCGGTGGCGCCGACACCGTGCAGGTGCTGCCGTTCGACGTGGCGATTCCCGGCGGACTCCCCGGAGTGACCGCCGATTTCGCCCGCCGCGTCGCCCGCAACAGCCAACTGCTGCTTCTCGAGGAGTCGCACCTGGGGCGGGTGCGGGACCCCGCCGGCGGATCGTGGTACGTCGAAGACCTCACCGAAACCCTTGCGGCCCAGGCATGGTCGCAGTTCCAGGCCCTCGAGTCCCGCGGCGGGTTCCGGCATGCCGGGGACTACCTCGCCGCCGAGATCGCCACCATCGCCGCGCGCCGCGAGGAGGACATCGCCCACCGGCGGACCGCGGTGACCGGTGTCAACGAGTTCCCCAATCTCGCCGAACCCGCGCTGCCCACACCGCCGGCCGCCGCGAACACCCCGGGGCGGGCGCGGTACGCGGCCGCCTTCGAGGCACTGCGGGCCCGCTCCGACGCCCATCTGGAGCGCACCGGCGCCCGGCCCGCCGTGTTGCTGCTCCCACTCGGGCCGTTGGCGGAGAACAACATTCGTGCCACCTTCGCCGCCAACCTGCTGGCTTCCGGCGGGATCGAGGCCGTCAACCCGGGCACGGTCGGACCGGACGGGCTGGCGGCGATCGTCGGTGAGGCGACCGTCGCGGTGATCTGCGGCACCGATGCGCGCTACCGCGCGGAAGTCGCCGACATCGTTCCCGCCGCCCGGGCCGCCGGGGTCGAGCGGATCTATCTGGCCGGACCGGAGAAGGCCGTGGCCGACGTCCCGGCCGACGCGCGCCCGGACGGCCATCTCACCGCCACAATGGATGCCGTCGCGGAACTCTCGTCGCTGCTGACCCGATTGGGGGCGTGAGCATGACCCACTCCGGCGTCGTGGCCGTGCCCAGCTTCGCCGACGTCCCCCTGCACGGCGGTCCGATGCCCCCGGCGCCCACCGCCGCGGCGGCCGCGGGCCTGGTCGCCGCGGCCGCCGCGGCCAACGGCTATGCCCGCGAGCAGTGGGACTGGTCCACCCCCGAGGGGATCGTCGTGGCGCCCCTCTACGTCGGCGCCGACCTCGATGCCGTGGTGGCCGACGGCTACCCGCTGGACAGCATGCCGGGCGAACCGCCGTTCCTGCGCGGGCCGTACCCGACGATGTACGTCAACCAGCCCTGGACCATCCGCCAGTACGCCGGCTTCTCCACCGCCGCGGACTCCAACGCCTTCTACCGCCGCAACCTCGCGGCCGGGCAGAAGGGCCTGTCGGTCGCCTTTGACCTGGCCACCCACCGCGGCTACGACTCCGATCATCCCCGGGTGCAGGGCGACGTGGGCATGGCCGGGGTGGCGATCGACTCGATACTGGACATGCGCCAGCTGTTCGACGGCATCGACCTGTCCGCGGTGTCGGTGTCGATGACGATGAACGGCGCGGTGCTGCCGATCCTCGCGCTGTACGTGGTGGCCGCCGAGGAACAGGGCGTGCCACCGGAGAAACTCGCCGGGACCATCCAGAACGACATCCTCAAGGAGTTCATGGTCCGCAACACCTACATCTACCCGCCGAAGCCCTCGATGCGGATCATCTCCGACATCTTCGCCTACACCAGCGCGCGCATGCCGAAGTTCAACTCCATCTCGATCTCCGGCTACCACATCCAAGAAGCCGGCGCCACGGCCGATCTCGAGCTGGCCTACACGCTGGCCGACGGCGTGGACTACATCAGGGCCGGGCTGGACGCGGGCCTGGACGTCGACACCTTCGCGCCCCGGCTGTCCTTCTTCTGGGGCATCGGCATGAACTTCTTCATGGAGGTGGCAAAGCTGCGCGCCGGCCGGCTGCTGTGGAGCGAACTGGTCGCCGGGTTCGGCGCCAGGAACCCGAAATCGCTTTCGCTGCGCACACATTCGCAGACCTCCGGCTGGTCGCTGACCGCCCAGGACCCGTTCAACAACGTGGCGCGCACCTGCGTCGAGGCGATGGCCGCCACCCAGGGCCACACCCAGTCGCTGCACACCAACGCCCTCGACGAGGCGCTGGCGCTGCCCACCGACTTCTCCGCCCGCATCGCCCGCAACACGCAGTTGCTGTTGCAGCAGGAGTCCGGCACCACCCGCCCGATCGACCCGTGGGGCGGATCGTACTACGTGGAGTGGCTGACCCACCAACTCGCGCGGCGGGCGCGCGCGCACATCGCCGAGGTGACCGAGCGCGGCGGCATGGCCCAGGCCATCAGCGAGGGAATCCCCAAACTGCGCATCGAGGAGGCCGCCGCCCGCACCCAGGCGCGCATCGACTCCGGGCAGCAGCCGGTGATCGGGGTCAACAAGTACCAGATCGACGAGGACCCCGACATCGAGGTCCTCAAGGTCGAGAACAGCCGGGTGCGCGCCGAGCAACTCGCCAAGCTGCGGCAGCTGCGCGCCGGGCGGGACGAGGCCGCGGTGGGGGCCGCGCTGGCCGAATTGACCAGGGCTGCCGGTGAATCCGGGCGGAACGGCGCCGACGCGCTGGGAAACAATCTGATGGCACTGGCCATCGAGGCCGCCCGGGCCAAAGCCACGGTCGGGGAGATCTCCGAGGCCCTGGAGAAGGTGTACGGACGCCACCGGGCCGAGATCCGCACCATCTCCGGGGTGTACCGGGACGAAGTCAGTTCAGGAGGCAGCATTAGCGGACTATCCGAGGCCACCCGACTGGTCCAGAGGTTCGCCGAGGCCGACGGGCGACGGCCGCGCATCCTGGTGGCCAAGATGGGTCAGGACGGCCACGACCGCGGCCAGAAGGTCATCGCCACCGCCTTCGCCGACATCGGATTCGACGTCGACGTCGGCTCGCTGTTCTCCACTCCGGAGGAGGTGGCCCGCCAGGCCGCCGACAACGACGTCCACGTGGTGGGCGTCTCCTCGCTGGCGGCCGGCCACCTGACCCTGGTGCCGGCGCTGCGCGACGCCCTGGCCCGGGTCGGCCGCCCGGACATCATGATCGTCGTCGGCGGGGTCATTCCGCCCGGGGATTTCGACGAGCTGTACTCCGCAGGTGCCACCGCCATCTACCCGCCCGGCACGGTCATCGCCGAAGCGGCGGTCAGCTTGGTGGGCAAGCTCGCCGAGCGGCGCGGTTACGACCTGAGTTGATGGGCGGCTGATGGGCGAGGACCCGGTGCGGGCCGGCGACATCCCCGCCCTGGCCGCGGCGATCCGCGCCGGCGACAGGGCCGCCCTGGCGCGCGCGATCACCGTGGTCGAATCCACCCGGCCCGACCACCGCGAGCAGGCGCAACGGCTGCTGATGGCGCTGATCCCCGCAGCCGGGCGGTGCTCCGGGCCCGGCGCGGACGCCTCCTGGCGCGTCGGAATCACCGGGGTGCCGGGGGTGGGGAAGTCCACCACCATCGAGGCGCTCGGCATGTACCTCATCGAGCGCGGCCACCGGGTCGCGGTGCTCGCGGTGGACCCGTCCTCCACCCGGACCGGAGGTTCGATCCTGGGCGACAAGACCCGGATGGCCCGGCTGGCGGTGCACCCGCACGCCTACATCCGGCCGTCCCCGACGTCGGGAACGCTCGGCGGGGTGGCCAAGGCCACCCGGGAGACCATCGTGCTGCTGGAGGCGGCCGGTTTCGACGTCGTCCTGGTGGAGACGGTCGGGGTGGGACAGTCCGAGGTGGCCGTCTCCAACATGGTCGACACCTTCGTGTTCCTCACCCTGGCCCGCACCGGAGACCAACTCCAGGGCATCAAGAAGGGCGTGCTGGAACTGGCCGACATCGTGGTGGTCAACAAGGCCGACGGCGCGCACACCACCGAGGCCGAGGCCGCGGCGCGGGAACTGTCCGCCGCGATCCGGCTCATCTATCCGCGGGAAACCCTCTGGCGCCCACCGGTTCTCACCATGAGCGCCATGGAGGGAACGGGGCTGGCCGAATTGTGGAACACCATCCTGCGACACCGCGACGTTCTCACCGGAGCCGGTGAGTTCGAGGCCAGGCGCCGCACCCAGCAGGTCGACTGGACCTGGGCGATGGTCCGCGACACGGTGCTGGACCGGGTCCTGAACAATCCCGGCGTCAAAGGGATCCGCGCCGAGGTCGAACGGGCGGTTCGAGCCGGGGAGATCACTCCGGCGCTCGCCGCGCAGCGGATTCTGGACGCCGCCGAGTGATCACGGATGTGCAACGATCCCGTCCCCGCCCGCCGCGGGGAATGTAGATTGGCTATGTGATTCGGGCCACGGTGGGTAACCGGGGTTTAGACCTGCCCCGCGGGGTGCAGGGGGCTGCCGATGCCAATTTCGCCTGCGCCGTTCGGGCCTTCGCCGCGGCCTTCCCGCATCCCCGGTTCGGCGGCGGGGCGTTGTCGGTCTATCTCGACGGCGAACCCGTCGTGGACGTGTGGACCGGCACCTGTGACCGTCGCGGCCGCCGGCCCTGGCAGTCCGACACCGCGCCGATGGTGTTCTCGGCGACCAAAGGGGTGGCCTCGATGGTCATCCACCGCCTGGCCGACCGCGGCCTGATCGACTACGACGCACCGGTGGCCGAGTACTGGCCTGAGTTCGCCGCGAACGGCAAGGCCGAGATCAGCGTGCGCGACGTCATGCGCCACCGCGCCGGACTCTCGCACCTGCGTGGGGTGCGCAAGCGGGAACTGCTCGACCACCGGCACATGGAGGACCGGATCGCCGCGGCCCCGGCGGGGCGGCACCTCGGCAAGTCGGCCTATCACGCGCTGACCTACGGGTGGCTGCTCTCGGGCCTGGCGCGGGCGGTCACCGGCGCCGGAATGCGGGAACTGATGCGTGCCGAGGTCGCCGAACCGCTCGACACCGACGGCATCCATCTCGGCCGCCCGCCGGCCGGCGCCCCGACTCAGGCCGCCAGGTTCGTCGGATCCCAGCTGAGGATGCCCAATCCGGTGTTCAACGCCGTCGCGCCGGCGGTCGCCGGCCTGGAACTGTCCGCCGCGTTCGGGTCGATCTATTTCCCGGGCGTGAAAGCCGTTGTCCAACGGGACATTCCGCTCCTCGACACCGAACTGCCCTCGGCGAACGGCGTGATGACCGCGCGGGCGCTGGCCCGGATGTACGGGGCGGTCGCCAACGGCGGCGTCATCGACGGCCGACGCTATCTGTCCGCCGAACGGGTGGCGATGCTCACCGGCCGGCGCAGCTTCCGGCCGGACCGCAATCTGATCCTGCCACTGGCCTTCCACCTCGGCTTCCACGGAATGGCCATCCCCGGCGTGCTGCCCGGATTCGGGCACGTCGGTCTGTGCGGGTCGTTCGGCTGGGCGATACCCGAGGAGGGCCTGTCGTTCTCGCTGGTCCACAACCGGCTGCTGACGCCGCTGGTGGTGACCGATCAGACCGGGGTCGTCGGCACCGCGGCCCTGGTGCGCCGCGGGGCCGCGTCGGCCCGGAAGCGGGGATTCGCCCCGGTCGCCGAGTTCGGCGCGCCGTACACCGCCCCGGCGGTCGTCGGGATGGTCGGCTGACCGACCGCCGAGAGGCATCCACCGTCGGAGCAAGCGGGCCGGTGGTATTTACTAGGGCGACCTCGAACTGCGCGGGCGTCACGCCCGACCCGGATCGGACAGGAGCAGGTTAGGTGGTTGCGCTGACAGTTCCCCACCCGGACGACCCGGAGAACCCGGCCACCCGGCATCGTGCCGACTCGTCCCCGGGCGCGCGCAACCCCGGGGCGACGGCGTGACCGCCCCGGACAATCTGCTCTCCTATGCCGATCACGGGATGTTCCTGACCCTGCGGGTCGCCGACCAGGAGTCGATCATCCAGGCCACCTGGATCTACGAGCATCCGGTGGACTACGAGGGTCTCGAGCGGTTCCACGGCAACTTCGGCTACGGCATCACCGGCCGACTCGTCGAGCGGTCGCCCCTGCCGTTCGCCCGGCATCGCTGGGTGTCGGTTCCGGGCGCGCACAGTGAATTCGAGGTCTCCGAACCGCGGACTCGCGAGGAGATGACCGACTGGCTCGACGAGCAGGCCCAGCTCCCGATGGACCCGGAGTGGGGGCCGGGCTGGCGGATCAGTGTGCTGCCGATGACCGACGGTTCGACCGCGGTCAGTCTGGCGGGCTCGCACGCGTTGGGGGACGGGATCGCGGCGGCGGTGCGCATGGTCGAGGCGGTCATGGGCATGCGATCGGATCTGGGCTACCCGCCGCCCCGCTCCCGGACCCGCGGACAGGCGGTGATGGCCGACCTGCGGCAGGCCGCCCGGGACCTCCCGGAGGCCGCCCGTGCCTTCGCGGCCGCCGTCAGACTTCTCCGGCGCCGCCGCGCTCGACCCGCGGCGCCGCAATCCCTGGCACTGCCGGCGGTACCGGTCGGCGAGCGCAAGCAGAACGTGATGCTGCCCGGTGTGTTCGTGACCCTTGATGTGGCCGAATGGGATTCGACCGCGGCGAGGCTCGGGGGAAACGGTCACTCCCTGCTCGCCGGCTTCGCGGCGAGGGCCGCCGCCCGATTGGGCAGAGTGGGCGCCGATGGTCTGGTGACCGTGCTGATTCCGATCAGCGAACGGCAGTCCTTCGACGACGCCCGCGCCAACGCCGTGGTGATGGCGACCGCGAAACTGGACCCCGCGGGCATCGAGGACGACCTCTCAGCGGCCCGGTCGCAGATGCGCGTCGCGGTCGAGAAGGCTCGCACCGAACCCGATGAGCTGCGCGAGATCGTGCCGTTGCTGCCCTGGATCCCCAAGCGCGCACTGCGCGGGTTGGCCGACAACGCCATCGGCCTGAGTGCGGACGTGCCGGTGTTCTGCTCCAACGTCGGCGACCTGCCCGCCGAGATTCTCAAGATCGACGGGACCGAGGCGGAGTACCTGTTCTTCCGCGGAATCGACCGCAGGGTGACGCGCGAGGCGCTGGAGAAGCGCCGCGGTCTGCTCACCGTGATGGCCGGCCGGGTGGAAGGCCGGGTGCTGATGTCGGTCGTGGCCTTCCAGCCCGGCTGGGACAACACCAAGGCGGCATTGCGGGAACTCGTCGGCGAGACGCTTTCCGACTTCGATCTCAATGGCAGGATCGATTGAACGCCCGCGACAACCGGCTGAACTACTTCGATCAGATCGCCCTTGAACTGTTGCGCGTCACAGACCGCCGCCAACTCATGCAGGCAGTCTGGATTTATGAGCATCCGGTGGATCTCGCTGCCGTCGAGGCGTTCCGGAGGCGATTCGGTTCCGGGCTGATGGGCCGGCTCGTCGAACGGTCGCCCCTGCCGTTCGCCCGTCCGCGGTGGGTGTCGGTGCCGGGGCCGCACGGCGAGATGACCGTTGCCGAGGAACCGCGCCCCAGGGACGAACTCATGGACTGGATCGACGAGCAGTCCGAACGGACGGTCGACCCGGTGGCCGGCCCCGGCTGGGCGCTCGGCGTGCTGCCGATGACCGACGGATCCACGGCGGTGAGCATCGTGTTCTCGCACTGCCTGGTCGACGGCGGAGGCCTGATGCTGACCGTCCACAACGCGGTGTCCGGCGACACCGCCGACTTCGGCTACCCGCCGCCGGCGTACCGGTCGCGGGCGGCGCGCCTGGCCGACGATCTGCGCGGCACCGTCCGCGAGATACCCGCCGGTCTGCGCGCGTTGACCGGACTCGCCAGGGTGGCCCTGGCCAAGCGGGGGGACGACACCCCGCCTCCGGCGCCGCCGGCGCTAGACGACCCCGCTCTGGACCGCGTCGTCGCCATTCCCTCGGTCATCGTCACCACCGACACCGTGGCATGGGACGCCCGTGCCACGGCCCTCGGCGGAAACAGCTACGCCCTGGTCGCCGGGGTCGCCGCCAAGGTCGCCGAGCGCCTCGGTCGCCGCCGGGAATCGGACGGGACGGTCACCCTGGTCATCGCCGGCAACGATCGCACCGGTTCCGAGGACGACCGGGCACTTGCCATGACCTTCGCCAACGCCGTCCTCGATCCAGGCGAGGTCACCAAAGACCTCACCGCCCAACGTGATTCGATCCGTCAGGCCCGCGAGCAGGTCAAGGGGCAACCGGACCCGACCGCGAAGCTCTACCCGCTGGTCGCATGGGCGCCGCGGCGCACGGCGACGGCGGTCGCCGGACTGATGTTCTCCTACGCCGATTCGCTGCCGTCGTCGTGCTCCAATCTCGGCGACATCCCCGGCCATCTGGCCAACTTGGACGGAACGCCGGCCGAGCATGTCGTCGCCCGGTCGGTCGACCAGAACGTCACACTGCGAGACCTGCACCGCTCGCACGGCACGCTGGTCGTGGTGTCCGGACGCATCAACGGCCGGCTCTGGATCGCCGTGGAGGCCTACGAGTTGGGGGCGGAGAACTCCCGGGCGCGGCTGCGCGGGATACTCGAACAGACCCTCCGGGAATTCGGGGTCGACGGAACGGTCCTGTGAATTCGGGACGGGTCTAATCGGCCGCGGCGACGGCCACCGGTTCCCGCGCCACCGTCTTGGGCGGTGCGGCTTCCCATTTCGACGGCCACCAGTTGGCCTTGCCGACCAGTACCGCCGTCGCGGGCACGGTGACCGTTCGCACCAGGAAGGTGTCGATCAGGATGCCGACTCCGAGGATGAATCCCATCTGCACCAGCGTGGTCAGGCTGGAGAACTGGAGTCCGAGCATGGTCGCGGCGAAAATCAGGCCGGCCGCGGTGATCACCCCCCCGGTCTGGCTGACGGTGCGGATGACCCCGGACCGGATGCCCAACGGCGGCGACTCGTCGCGGACCCGCGAGATCAGCAGGAGGTTGTAGTCGGCGCCGACGGCCACGAGGATGATGAACGTCAGGCCCGGCACGCTCCAGTGCAGTTCCTGTTTCAACACGAACTGGAACACCATCACCCCCACGCCCAGCGCGGACAGATACGAAATCAGCACCGAACAGATGAGATACAGCGGAGCGACGAGCGCACGCAGCAGGATGACCAGAATGCAGAGGACCACGGCGATCGTCATGATCACGATGAGACGGAGGTCGCGGTAGTAGTAGTCCCGGATGTCGCGCAACGTCACCGAGAACCCGGCCATCGAGATTTTCGCGTCGGACAGGGTGGTGTTGGGCTGCGCCCCGCGTGCCGTCGCCAGGATGCTGTCGACCTGATCCATCGCCGGCGCGCTGAACGGGTTGAACTTGGTCTGCACCAGATACCGGGCGGTGTGGCCGTCCGGTGAGATGAAAATCCCCGCCGCCTTCTTGAACTCGTCGCCGGTGAGGATCTGCGAGGGGACGTAGAAACCCGCCATGCTCTGGGTGTTGGCGTTGTCTTTCATTCCGAGTAGGAACGCGGAGGCCTGGTCGAGACCGGCGCCCAGGGTCTTGGTCTGGTCGACGAGCAACTGCACCCCGTCGGCGACCTTACGGCTGCCGTCGGCCAGCGTGGTTATCCCCTCGTCGAGTTGGGCCAGCTGTGCCTGAACGTCGGCGGGGCTGTCGAGCCCGGCCGCCGCCAGGGTCTGATTCACCGAATTCAAGGTGGCGGTGAGGGTTTCGGCGGCGGCGCCGAGGGTCTGGTCGGATTGGATGTTCTGCAGTTCGCGACCGAGTTCAGCGAGCCGGTCGAGGATCCCGTTGTCCCGCGCGACGCCGGCCTGCCGAAGCTGGGCGCGTGCCGCGGCGCAGGCCGGGTCGGCGTCGCACACGGGACTTGCGTTGAGCGCGTTGAGAACCGGGTTGACGTTCTGGTTGAAGGCGGCGATGGCGTCGGCGACATTCATCCCGAGGGTGTCGCCGAGTGCATGCATGGCGTCGCGCAGCCTGCCGCCGGTGTCGAACTCCTGCAGTGCCGCCGTGCCGCCGAACTGGTTCTGCAGCACGGTGAGCGCCTGCACCAGGCCGCTGACCGTGCCGATCGTCTGATCGAGCTGCCCCCTGACCGCGCCCAGCACGTCGGCGATCTGATTCGCGCCGCTGGAGAGCATGTCCAGTTCCGGGGTCTTGCCGCTGATCAGCCCGGAGGCGTCGCCCAGCTTACCGCCGACCTCGCCGGCCTGGAACGAGAGCCTGGCTTGCTCGAGTGACTCGCCGGTGGGCCGGGTGATTCCCCGCACGATGTCGATGTCGGGCAGCTGGCTGATCCGGTACGCCATCTGCTCCATGTCCGCGAGCGCTTCGGATGTCCGCAGGTCCTTCGGCGACTCGACCAGAACGTATTGCGGCAGGCTGACATTGAGCGGAAAGTGCCGGCCGATCGCGTCGTAGCCACGGATGGTCTCGGTTGCGGTGGGCAGTGCCTTGCGGTCGTCGTAGTTGAAGCGGGCCAGGCCGGCGGTACCGGCCAGGGCGACGAGGATCAGCAGGCTGACGATCAGGTGGATCGCCGGGCGGCGCACGATCCGGATGCCCGACTTCTTCCACATCCTGCTGGTCAGATCCCGTCTGGGTTTGATCCAGCCGCGCCGGCCCACCAGCGTCATCAGGGCCGGCAGGAAGGTGGTGGCGCCGAGGCAGCCCACGGCGATCGCCACCGCCAGGGCCACACCCACCGTGGAGAAGACGGTGAGTTTGCAGAACACCATCCCGAGGAACGTCACCGCCACCGTCGCGGCCGATGCGGTGATGACCTTGCCGACCGATTCCAGCGCGCCCGTGACGGCGGCGTCGGAGTCGGCGCCCATCCGGAGATAGTCGTGATACCGGCTGATGAGGAAGACCGCGTAATCGGTTCCCGCGCCCGCCATGATCGCCGTGAGAAGCACGATGGTCTGGTTCGACACGGCGAGACCGGCGGTGCCCAAGCCGGCCACCACCCCCTGGGCGGTCCCCAGGCACACCCCGATGGTGATCAGGGGCAGCAGCATGGTCAGCGGATTGCGGTAGATCAGCAGCAGGATTCCGAACAACGCCACCAAAGTCGCGATCTCGATGCGCACCCGATCCTGCTCGCCGATGTCCAGCAGGTCGTTGAAGGTGCCCGCCGGCCCGGTGGCGTAGGCCGTCAACGGGGTGTCGGCGACGGTCTCCCTGACCTTGGCGATCACCCGTTTGGTGGCGTCGGTGGCCTGCGGCGTGCCGGGGTCGCCGACGATGTTGACCGGCAGCAGCCACGCCTTGCCGTCCTTGCTGGCCAGCACTTCTCGCAGCGGCGGGGTGGTCACGAAGTCCTGGACCCCGGCGACGTCCCCGGTGTCGGCGCGAAGCGTGCTGACCAGTCCGCGGTAGACGCCCTCGTCGGCGTCGGACAGGCCGTCGTCGTCGGTGAGGACCACCAGCAGGATGTTGTCGGAGCCGCCTTCGTGGAAAGCCGCGGCGACCTGCCGGGAACTGACCAGGGACGGGGCGTCGGCGGGAAGGATCGAGGCGGGCGCCCGCTGGACCAGAACGGCCAGCGGGGGGAAGGCCTGGGTGAGTCCGGCGGCCAGCGCGATCCACCCGGCGATGACCAGCCACGGCCAGCGCACCACGACCCGCCCGATCCGGCCGAAAACGCCCACACCTCCGGCGGCCGGGCCGATCGCTCCAGGCTGCCGGTGTTGACCCACCCGACCATGGTACTGACCACCCGTGGCGTGCCCGGGGCGGCGAGGCGGGGCGTCGTGCCCCGCTGAGCGAACGCGATAGACTCCCGTTCAGCGGCACTGATCCGGCCATCACCGGGGAGCCTTCGGAAGAACGGCCGGCGGGCACAGCCCGAGGCCCGGTAGAACCGAACGGGCGGGCCCGTCACAGCCTGCAACGAGCGACGCGCACCGCGGTGCGCGTAAGCGGGGTGGTACCGCGGCGCTCGCGCAACCGCGCGTCGTCGTCCCCGTGCCGAGGCGGCACAGGAGGACGGGCACGTGACTGATACCGGCTACCCGAAGCCTGCCGGCGGTTCACCGGACTTCCCGGCCCTCGAACTCCAGGTGCTCGACTACTGGGCCGGCGACGACACCTTCCGCGCCAGTGTGCGGCGGCGGGACGGCGCGCCGGAGTATGTGTTCTACGACGGGCCCCCGTTCGCAAACGGCCTGCCGCACTACGGACACCTGCTCACCGGCTACGTCAAGGACATCGTGCCGCGGTATCGCACCATGCGCGGCTACCAGGTGGAGCGCCGGTTCGGCTGGGACACCCACGGCCTGCCCGCCGAACTGGAGGTGCAGCGCCAGTTGGGCATCACCGACAAGGCGCAGATCGAGGACATGGGCATCGGGGCGTTCAACGACGCCTGCCGGGACTCGGTGCTGCGCTACACCAATGAGTGGCGGGCCTACGTCACCCGCCAGGCCCGCTGGGTCGACTTCGACAACGACTACAAGACGCTGGACATCTCCTTCATGGAGTCGGTCATCTGGGCGTTCAAGCAGTTGTGGGACAAGGGCCTGGCCTACGAGGGGGTGCGGGTCCTGCCGTACTGCTGGAACGACGAGACCCCGCTGTCGGCGCACGAACTGCGGATGGACGACGACGTCTACCAGTCCCGGCAGGACCCCGCCGTCACCGTCGGATTCCGGGTGGACGCGCCGGGCTCGGACCTGGACGGCGCCTACCTGCTGGTGTGGACGACGACGCCGTGGACGCTGCCGTCCAACCAGGCCGTGGCGGTCAACCCCGAGGTGGACTACGTCGTCGTCGCCCGCGAGGACCGCCGCCTGGTGCTGGCCCGGGCCCGGCTGGCCGCCTACGCCCGGGAACTGGGGGAGGAGCCGGCGGTGCTGGGCGCCTTCACCGGCGAGCAGTTGCTGGGCCTGCGCTATCTGCCGCCGTTCCCGTATTTCGCCGACTCCGCCAACGCTTTTCAGGTGCTGCGCGGGGACTTCGTCACCACCGAGGACGGCACCGGGGTGGTGCACATGGCCCCGGCCTACGGCGAGGACGACAAGGCGACCACCGACACCGTCGGGATCGTGCCGGTCACCCCGGTGGACGCCAGGGGCCGCTTCGACGCCTCGGTGCCCGACTACCAGGGCCTGCAGGTCTTCGACGCCAACCCGGCGATCATCCGGGATCTCAAGAACGGCACCGGCCCGGCGGCCGCCAACACCCCGGTGCTGCTGCGCCACGAGACCTACGACCACCCCTACCCGCACTGCTGGCGCTGCCGCAACCCGCTGATCTACCGCGCGGTGTCGTCGTGGTTCGTCAAGGTCACCGAGTTCCGCGACCGGATGGTGGAACTCAACCAGCAGATCACCTGGTATCCCGAGCACGTCAAGGACGGCCAGTTCGGCAAGTGGCTCTCCGGCGCGCGGGACTGGTCGATCTCCCGAAACCGCTACTGGGGCACGCCGATTCCGGTCTGGACCTCCGACGACCCGGCCCACCCGCGCATCGACGTCTACGGCAGCCTCGACGAACTCGAACGAGACTTCGGGGTGCGGCCGGACAACCTGCACCGGCCCTACATCGACGAGTTGACCCGGCCCAACCCCGACGACCCGACCGGCAAGTCCACCATGCGCCGCATCTCCGACGTCTTCGACGTGTGGTTCGACTCCGGGTCGATGCCCTACGGGCAGGTGCACTACCCGTTCGAGAACGCCGAGTGGTTCAACGGCGACCCGGGTCGCGACGGCCACTTCCCGGGCGACTTCATCGTCGAGTACATCGGCCAGACCCGCGGCTGGTTCTACACCCTGCACG
>NZ_JBBATF010000042.1:0-5708 GCF_040398885.1 Mycobacterium sp.
AGCGGGTCATGGGCTACTGCACCCCCAAGCAGCACGCTGAATTCGTCCGGCAGGTCCCGTTCTTCGAGCAGATGCTCGTCAACGACGGCATCAGCCTGACCAAGCTGTGGTTCTCGGTGTCGCCGTCGGAGCAGCGCACGCGTTTCACCATCCGGCACGTCGATCCGGTCCGGCAGTGGAAACTCTCACCGACCGATCTGGCGTCGCTGGACAAGTGGGACGACTACACCGCCGCCAAACAGGACATGTTCACCTGGACCGACACCGAGGTCGCGCCCTGGACGGTGATCAAGAGCAACGACAAGAAGCGCGCCCGGGTCAACGCGATGCGCCACGTGCTGAACAAGTTCGACTACGCCGGCAAGGATTTCGAGGCCGTCGGCCAGCCCGATCCGCTCATCGTCGGCCGCGCCGTCTCCCACTCGGACTGACGCACCTCAGCAGGGCGCGCCGGGGCTGCACCAGGCGAAGACCTCCCGGTCGACGACGACGGTGTGCGGCTGGTCCATCCGGCAGTCGTGCGAGGGGACCGCCGCCCGGATGCGCAGAGTCTCCCAGCTCTGGGCGAAGGCCGGGTGCAGCGGCAGGTCGGCGACCCGGCCCTCCGGCACCCAACGCAGTTCGGTGCTTTCCCGGTTGGGCACGGTCACCAGCAACGCGGCCGCGTCGGCGACAACCGTGGTGTAGGTCCAGAGCGGGCCCCGCGGCCCGGGCACGGTCGCGGTCACGACGCTGACGCGCACGCTGATCTGTTCGGCGGACAGGCCGGCCTCCTCGCCGGCCTCCCGCACCGCGGCGTCGCGGGGCCTTTCGTGGCTGTCCAGGGCGCCCCCGGGCAGTGCCCAGGTGCCGCCCTGATGGCTCCAGACCGCTCGGTGCTGAAGAAGGACCGCCGGGGTGCCGTCATGCCAGGGCGCCCGCAGCAACAGCCCCGCGGCGCCGTGCACGCCCCAGTGGTGGGTGCCGGACTCCGACACCACCCACCCGTCGCCATCGCCTTGCACGGTTTACAGGATAGGCGCGCCACGCCGATGCGGGTCCGGTGGAAGGACCGGCCAAGCGTTGCACTGCCTCTTAGACTTTACTCATAGATGATTCAGTCACCCCAGGAAAGCTCCGGCGGATCGGGAGGGAGGTTCGGGTGAGGTGACCGTCGAGCTGACGCATCCGTCGACCGAGCCGCTGGCCCAGGGGACGCCCCCGGAGCCCGCCCATCCGCGGTGGTGGTTCGTCAACACCACGCCCGGCCGGATCCTCACGATCGGCGTCGTCCTAGCGATGCTCGGGATCCTTAGCGCTTTCGCCGTCTCCACGACGATCAACGAACGTCAGCGCCAACTGACCACGGTCCTGGAGCACACCGAGCCGCTGTCCTTCGCGGCCGGCCAGCTCTACACCACACTCTCGGTCGCCGACGCCGCCGCGGCCACCGCCTTCATCGCCGGTACAGAACCGCAGGCGGTGCGGCAGCGCTACGAACAGGCGATCACCGATGCCGCGGTGGCGGTCACCCGGTCCTCGAGCGGTTTGACCGACCCGCCGTTGGTGGAACTGCTGGGACGGATCAACGCCCAGTTGGCGGTCTACACCGGGTTGATCGAGATCGCTCGCACCAACAACCGGATGGGCAACCCGGTGGGGTCGTCCTACCTGTCGGAGGCGTCGGGGCTGATGCAGGACAAGATCCTGCCGGACGCCCAACGCCTGTACGAGGCGACCTCGGCTCAGGTCGACGCGGAGACCACGGCCTCGGCTTCGATTCCCGCTCCGGTGATCATCGTGGTGGCCGCGACGCTGGGCTTCGGGATGTTCGCCCACCGCTGGCTGGCGCGGCGCACCAAGCGGCGGGTGAACATCGGTCTGGTTGTCGGCGGGCTGGCGATCGGGGTGATGATCGTATGGGTCGGCACGGCGCTGGCCGTTTCGACCGCGGGCAGCCGGGCGGCCAAGAACACCGCGGCGGTTTCGCTACGGACGGTGACCAACCTCGCCATCACCGCACAGCAGGCCCGGGCCGACGAGACGCTGTCGCTGATCCGCCGGGGGGACGAGGAGATGCGGAAACGGTCCTACTATCAACGCGTCGACACGATGCGCCAACAGTTGCGCGACTACCTGGCGCGGGATGACACCGTGGACAAAGCCGGCCTGGCCCCGGCCGAGCAACTGCTGGAGCGTTGGCGGCAGGCCGACGTGCGGATCAACGACTACATCAGCGTCGGCGATTACCAATCGGCCACCCAGGTGGCGTTGGGGACCGGCGAAGACGACTCCACTCCGGCGTTCGACAAGCTCAATGACGCACTCTCCCAGGGGATTCAAGAGGGTCGCAAGCAGCTTCGCTCCGACATAATCGCGGCCCGGCGGGTGCTGTCGGGCACCACGGTCGGCGGGGCGGTGTTGTCGGTCGGTGCGGCGCTGGCGGTGGCGCTGGGCCTGTGGCCGAGAATGAGCGAGTACCGATGATGGGGATCGGCCGGGCATTGACCGCGGTGGTGGCGGCCGCCTCCCTGACCGCCTGCGGTCAGCCCACTGATCTGCCCTCTCCTCCGGCTCTAACCCTGACACCGCCGAGGCCGGCCGGCATGGCCGAACTGCCCGAGCAGGCCGCCCTGCCACCCGACCAGAGCGGGAACAGCTGCGACCGGACCGCAAGTCTCCGGCCCTTCCCCGCAAAAGCCGAGGCCGAAGCCGCGGTGGCCGCGATCCGGGACCGCAAGCGCCTGCTGGTCGGCCTCGACGTGGGCAGCAACCTGTTCTCCTTCCGCGATCCGGTCTCCGGGGGGATCGTCGGCTTCGACGTGGACATCGCCGGTGAGGTGGCCAGGGACATCTTCGGAAGCCCCTCGGCGGTGGAGTACCGGATCCTGTCCTCGGCCGACCGCATCGCCGCGCTGCAGAACAACACCGTCGACATCGTGGTCAAGACGATGACCATCACCTGCGAGCGGCGCAAGCAGGTCAACTTCTCGACCGCCTATTTCCTTGCCTACCAACGAATCCTCGCGCCACGGACGTCGGAGATCGCCGGGCCCTCGGACCTGTCCGGCAAGCGGGTGTGCGTGGCCGGCGGCACCACCTCGTTGCGCCGTGTTCAGGAGATCGACCCGCCCCCGAGGATCGTGACCGTGGTGAGTTGGGCGGACTGCCTGGTGGCAGTGCAACAGCGCGAAGTCGACGCGGTCAGCACCGACGACGCGATCCTGGCGGGACTGGTCGCCCAGGATCCTTATCTGCACATCGTCGGACCCGATATGGCCGAGCAGCCCTATGGGATCGGCATCAATTCGGCGAACACCGGGCTGGTCCGGTTCGTCAACGGCACGCTGGAGCGCATCCGCACCGACGGCACCTGGGACACCCTGTACCGCAAGTGGCTCACGGTGCTAGGCCCGGCACCCGCCCCACCGGCCCCGCGGTATCTGGACTGATGAGCACCTGATGAGCACCGAGCAGCAGGACCTCGACATCGGCACCCAACCGGCCGGCCTTTCGGAGCTGGGTGCGGATTCGACGTCGACCATGCGGGCGATGTCCACCCAGGCGGTGTTCCGCCCCAACCTCGACAACGACGAGCAGGAGTCGGCCCGCAGCGAGCCGATCGAGGCCGAGGAGCCGACGATCGCGCGCAAGACGTCCGCGACCCGTCGACTCGGCGGCGGGTTGGTGGAGATCCCGCGGGTTCTGGAGATCGACCCGCTGGCAGCCCTGATGGTGGATCCCGTTGTGGCGGAGTCCAAGCGGTTCTGCTGGAACTGCGGACGCCCGGTCGGCCGTCCGGCCGACGACCACCCCGGCGAATCCGAGGGGGTCTGCCCGTACTGCGGCAGCGAGTACTCCTTCCTGCCGCAACTCAGTCCCGGCGACATGGTGGCCGACCAGTATGAGATCAAGGGCTGCGTGGCCCACGGCGGACTGGGCTGGGTGTACCTGGCGGTCGACCACAACGTCAATGAGCGGCCGGTGGTGCTCAAGGGCCTGGTCCATTCCGGTGACGCGGAGGCACAGGCCATCGCCATGGCGGAACGCCAGTTCCTCGCCGAGGTGGCGCATCCGTCGATCGTCAAGATCTTCAACTTCGTCGAGCACTCGGACTCCCGGGGTGAGCCGGTCGGCTACATCGTGATGGAGTACGTCGGCGGCAAGTCGCTCAAGCTCCCTGCCGGCGATAAGCTCCCGGTGGCCGAGGCCATCGCCTACATGCTCGAGATCCTGCCCGCGCTCGGGTATCTGCACTCGATCGGCCTGTGCTACAACGACCTCAAGCCCGAGAACATCATGGTCACCGAGGAGCAGTTGAAGCTGATCGACCTCGGTGCGGTCTCGCCGATCAACTCCTTCGGATATCTCTACGGCACTCCGGGCTACCAGCCGCCGGAGATCGTGCGGACGGGCCCGACCGTGGCGACCGACATCTACACCGTCGGCCGCACGCTGGCGGCACTCACATTGAAGCTGCGCACCCGGAACGGCCGCTACGTCGACGGTCTGCCGGAGGGCGATCCGGTTCTGGCGCGGTACGACTCGTTCGCCCGCCTGCTGCGCCGGGCCATCGATCCGGATCCGCGGCGTCGTTTCGTCAGCGCCGATGAGATGAGCTCGCAGCTGCTCGGCGTTCTGCGCGAGGTGGTCGCCGCCGACACGGGTGTGCCACGCCCGGGCCTGTCGACGGTCTTCACCCGCACCCGCTCGACATTCGGGGTGGACCTACTGGTCGCACACACCGATGTCTACCTGGACGGACTTGTGCACACCAAGAGGCTGACCGCGCCGGAAATCGTTATGGCACTGCCGGTTCCGCTGGTTGATCCCACCGACGTGGCGGCCACGGTCCTCTCGGCGACGGTGTTGTCGCAACCGGTTCAGACCCTCGACTCGCTGCGGGCCGCCCGCCATGACAGCCAGGACGCCGAAGGGGTGGACCTCGCCGAATCGGTGGAACTTCCCCTCATGGAGGTGCGTGCGCTGCTCGACCTCGGTGACGTGGCCAAGGCCAACCGGAAGCTCGAGGATCTCGGGGAGAGGGTGGGTTGGCGCTGGCGGCTGGTGTGGTTCAAAGCGGTGTCGGAATTGCTCACCGGTGAATACGATTCGGCGACCAAGCATTTCACCGAGGTGCTGGACACCTTCCCGGGGGAGTTGGCCCCGAAGCTGGCGCTGGCGGCCACCGCGGAGTTGGCCGGAACCTCCGGCGAGCGGCCGTTCTACGAGACGGTGTGGCACACCGACAACAACATCATCTCCGCCGGATTCGGACTTGCCCGGGCGCAGTCGGTCGACGGCGAGCGGGCAGCGGCGGTCACCACACTCGACGAGGTCCCGGTCGGATCAAGGCATTTCACCACCGCACGACTGACGAGTGCGGTGACCCTGCTGTCCGGCCGCTCTGCGCACGAACTCAGCGAGGAACAGATCCGCGACGCCGCCCGCAGGGTCGAAGCACTTCCCGAGAGCGAGCCGCGGGTGCTTCAGATTCGCGCCCTGGTTCTGGGGACCGCAATGGATTGGATCGCCGACAACACCGCCAGCCCGGCGCCCATCCTGGGATTCCCGTTCACCGACAACGGGTTACGGCTCGGTGTGGAGGCATCGCTGCGCAGCCTGGCCCGGGTGGCCAACAGCCAGACACATCGCTATGCCCTGGTCGATCTGGCCAACGAGGTTCGCCCGGTCACCACGTTCTAGCCCCTCCACGTTCTAGCCCCTCC
>NZ_JBBATF010000042.1:5808-18904 GCF_040398885.1 Mycobacterium sp.
CCACGTTCTAGCCCCTCCACGTTCTAGCCCCTCCGCGTTCTCGCCCCTCCACGTTCCAGCCGCGAGCAGACGTGAAGTGCTCCGAAATACCGCGTGTCGCGGGGACTTTGTGTCTGCTCGGCGGATGGACTAGACCACCGTCACCGCAGCACGGGCGATCGCCAGTTCCTCGTCGGTGGGGATCACCAGAACTGCGGTCGGCGAGTTCTCCGCGGAGATTCGCCGCGCTGCCCGCGACGGGGCCTCGTTGAGGCGCTCGTCGAGTTCTATGCCCAGGCGGCTCATCCCACTGAGCGCGTCGCGGCGGACGAAGGCCGCGTTCTCCCCCACCCCGGCGGTGAAGGTGACCACGTCCACACGCCCGAGCAGCGCCAGGTAGGCGCCGATGTACTTGCGCAACCGGTGGATGTAGACCTCATAAGCCAACCGGGCGGTCTCGTCGCCGTCCTTGATCCGCCGATCGAGGGCCCGCATGTCGACGTCGCCGCTCAGGCCCAGCAGCCCGGAGTGCCGGTTGAGCATGGTCTCGATCTCGTCGACCCCCATGCCGGCGGTGCGCCACAGGTAGCTGATCACCCCGGCGTCGATGTCCCCGGCGCGGGTGCCCATCACCAGACCCTCCATCGGCGTGAGGCCCATCGAGGTGTCGATGGGGCGGCCGCCGGCGATCGCCGACGCCGAGGCGCCGTTGCCCAGGTGCAGCACGATCTGGTTCAGCGACTCCGCCGGAGCGCCGAGGAATTCGGCGGCCTGCCCGCTGACGAACTGATGCGAGGTGCCGTGGAAGCCGTAGCGCCGGATGCGCCACTTCGCCGCGACCCCGCTGTCGATGGCGTAGTTGGCCGCCGCCGGCGGCAGGTCATGGAAGAACGCGGTATCGAACACCGCGACGTGCGGCAGGTCGGGCAACACCTTCCGGGCCACTTCGATGCCCAGCACCGCGGGCGGGTTATGCAGCGGCGCAAGCGGAGCCAATTCGGTCAACTCGGCGACAAGCTTGTCGTCGACGACGGTCGGCCGGTACAGGCTCGGCCCACCGTGCACCACCCGGTGCCCGACGGCGACCAGTCCGAGATCGTCGAGGTCCTTGCCCGCCTCGGCGACCAGTTCGAAGGCCAGTCGCAGCGCCGCCTCGTGATCGGCCACCGCGCCCTCGCGTTCGACTTCGGTCTCACCGAGTCGCAGCTTCGCCTTGGAGGTCGTCTCGCCGATGCGTTCGACGATGCCGTCGAACACCGACGTACCCGACTCGGGCTCGACGAGTTGGTATTTCAGGGAGGAAGACCCGGAGTTGAGAACGAGGACGGTGCCGGCCATCAGGACCTCTGGGCCTGGATCGCGGTGATCGCGACGGTGTAGACGATGTCTTCCACAAGGGCTCCCCGGGAGAGATCGTTGACCGGTTTGTTGAGCCCCTGCAGCACCGGGCCGATGGCGACCGCGCCGGCGCTGCGTTGCACCGCCTTGTAGGTGTTGTTGCCGGTGTTGAGGTCCGGGAAGATCAGCACCGTCGCCCTCCCGGCCACCGGCGAGTTCGGCATCTTCGACTTGGCCACGCTGGGTTCCACCGCCGCGTCGTACTGGATCGGGCCTTCGACCAGGAGTCCGGGTTCGCGCTGGCGGACGAGTTCGGTTGCCGCCCTTACTTTGTCGACGCCGGCTCCGCTGCCGGACTCACCGGTCGAATAAGACAGCATCGCGACCCGCGGATCGATGCCGAACTGGGCGGCGGTCCGCGCTGAACTGATGGCGATGTCGGCGAGTTCCTCGGAGGTTGGGTCCGGCACGATCGCGCAGTCACCGTAGGCCAGGACGCGGTCGGAGAGGCACATCAGGAAGATGCTCGACACCGTCGACACCCCCGGCTGGGTCTTGATGATCTCGAAGGCCGGGCGAACGGTGTGGGCGGTGGTGTGCGCAGCGCCGGACACCATGCCGTCGACGATCTCGTTGTGCACCAGCATGGTTCCGAAGTAGGAGACGTCCTGAATGATCTCCCGGGCCTGCTCGACGGTGACGCCCTTCTTCTTGCGGATCTCGGCGTACTGCTCGGCGAACTGCTCGCACAGCTCACTGGTTTTCGGATTGATCAACGTCGCCCCGCCGAGGTCGACGCCGAGTTCGGCCGCCCGGGTGCGGATTCGGCTCTCCTCGCCCAGGATGGTCAGCTCAGCGATGTCGCGGCGCAGCAGCCGGCCGGCCGCCTGCAGGATCCGGTCGTCGTCCCCCTCGGGCAGCACGATGCGCTTGCGGTCCGAGCGCGCCCGCTCCATCAGCTGGTAGGCGAACATCTGCGGGGTGGTGACCGTCGGGATCGGGATGGCCAGCTGGTCCAGCAGTTCGGCGATGTCGACGTGGCGGTCCATCAGTTGCAGGGCGGTGTCGATCTTGCTTCCCGAGTCGGCGGTCACCCGTCCCCGGGTGTTGGCCACCGCGGTGGCGGTCTCGAACGTCCCCAGGCCGGTGGTGATGACGGGCAGCCGAAGATGCAGGCCGTTCACCAACCGGGCGATCTCCCGGTGCAGCGGCAGCCCGCCGTTGAGGATCAGGGTCGATATCGAGGGAAACCCCTCCGCGGCATGGGCGCAGGCGACGGCCAGGACGACGTCGGAGCGGTCACCGGGGGTGATCACGGCTGCCCCCTCGGTGAGCCGCTCCAGGCCGTGTTCGGCGGTCATGCCGGCGACCATCACATTGAGCACTTCCCTGTTCAGCAGCGAGGCTTCGCCGTGTACCAGGACACCGTCGACCGCGGTCATCAGCTCCCCGACCGTCGGCGCGACCAGCAGCGGCTCCTCGGGGATGACGTAGACCGGCGCGCCGAGATCCGCACACGCCGCCGCCACGGCGTCCAGCTGTGCCGGATCGCACCGGTTGGCCACCACCGCCGCGGTGTGGGCGTGCTGGGCGGCCAGTTCGACGATGCACAGTTCGATCGCCTGAGCGATCTCCTCGGGGGTGCGGTCGAAGGCCCGCAACGACAGCACCACCGGGGCGCCGAGGTTGACCGCGATCCGGGCGTTGACGGCCAGTTCGGTCGGCGTTGCCACGTCGGTGTAGTCGGATCCCACGATGACCATGGCGTCGCAGCGCGACGCGGCGGCGTGGTAGCGGGCGACGATGTCGGCGATGGCGCCCTCGGGGTCCTCGTGCAGACGCTGGTAGCTCACCCCGACGCATTCGTCGTAGGACAGGTCCGCATCGCTCTGGGCCAGCAGCAGTTCGAGGATGTAGTCGCGTTCCTCCCGGCGGGTGATGGGCCGGAACACCCCGGCCTTGGGCACCAGCGCGGCCAACCGGTTGAGTATGCCCAGCGCGATGGTGGATTTACCGGTTTCCCCTTCGGGAGAGGCGACGTAGATCGAGGTGGGGCCTTTGGATACGGCGTCTGTCACGACAGACAGCATCCCTCAGTCGGCTTGGCGAGTCTGCGGATTAGCCCAGTTTGCGCAAGCGGGGCAAAAGATCTCGCTCGAAAAGGTCCAGGAACCGCCGCTGATCGTGTCCCGGGGCGTGAAAGACCAGATGGTTCAGCCCGTACCCGACGTAGGCGGCGACCTTCTCGACCGCCTCGTCGGGATCCGAGGAAACGATCCAGCGCCGGGCCACCTGCTCGATGGGCAGTTCGTCGGCCAGCCGTTCCATCTCCATCGGGTCTGACACGCTGTGCTTCTGCTCGGGCGTCAGCGACAGCGGCGCCCAGAACCGGGTGTTGTTCAGCGCGACCTCGGGGTCCGGGTCGTAGGAGATCTTGATCTCGATCATCCTGTCGATGCCCTCCACCGGGCGGCCGGCGGCCTCGGCGCCTTCGCGCAGGGCAGGCATCAGCTTGCCGGCGTAGAGTTCCTCGCCTTTGCCGGAGGTGCAGATGAAGCCGTCACCGGCCCGGCCGGCGTACTTGGCCACCACCGGTCCGCCGGCGGCGATGTAGACCGGCACCCCGCCGTCGGGCACGTCGTAGATCGACGCGCCCTTGAGGTGGTAGAACTCGCCGTCGAAGTCGACACGTTCGCCCCACCACAGTTCGCGCATCAACTTCACCGACTCGCGCAGTCGGGCGAAGCGCTCCTTGAAGTCGGGCCATTCGCCGGTGAAACCGGTGGCGATCTCGTTGAGCGCCTCGCCGGTGCCGACGCCGAGGAAGACCCGGCCGGGGTAGAGGCATCCCATGGTTGCGAAGGCCTGGGCGATGACCGCCGGGTTGTAGCGGAAGGTCGGGGTGAGCACCGAGGTTCCCAGAACGATCCGCTTGGTGCGCTCACCCACCGCCGTCATCCACGACAGCGCGAACGGCGCATGGCCGCCTTCGTGACGCCACGGGTTGAAGTGGTCGCTGACCGTCGCGCTGTCCATACCTCGCTGTTCGGCCAGTACGCCGAGTTCGACGAGTTCCCGCGGCCCGAACTGCTCGGCCGACGCCTTGTATCCCAGCTTCAAATCCACCATCCGTCGTTTCTACTCCACCGCCCTACACTCGGGCGATGGGCCCGACGTTGACCGCCGTCACCGACAACGTGCACCTGGCGCAGACACCGCTGGTGAATTGGACCCTGGTCAGCGACGATTCCGGCGTCATGCTGATCGACGCGGGCTTTCCCGGCAATCGTGACGATGTTCTGACATCGCTGCGGGCACTGGGGTTCGCCGCGGAGGACGTCCGCGCGATCCTGCTGACCCACGCCCATGTCGACCACCTCGGGACGGCGATCTGGTTCGCGACGGCGCACCGCACTCCGGTGTACTGCCACAGCGCGGAGGTGGGCCACGCCAAACGCGAGTATCTGCAGCAGGCCTCCCCGGTCGCACTGGCGGCCCACGCCTGGCGGCCGCGGTGGCTGGCCTGGTCGGCGGAGGTGGCCCGCAAGGGCGGCCTGGTGCGCGACGGTGTCCCCACGGTGCGCGCGTTGACCGATGAGGTGGCGGCGACGCTGCCCGGGCGGCCGGTTCCACTGCCGACGCCCGGCCATACCAGCGGTCACTGTTGCTATGTCGTCGACGGGGTGACGGTCACCGGCGATGCGCTGGTGACCGGCCATCCGCTGCTCCGGCGGCGCGGCCCGCAGTTGCTGCCGTCGCTGTTCAACCACAGTGATCCGGACTGCCGGCGCAGCCTCGAGGTGCTCGCCGAGTCGGGAACCGGCACGCTGCTTCCCGGTCACGGCGAGGTGTGGGTCGGGCCGGTACGCGAGGCGGTTCGCCGGGCCGGGGCCGAAGTGCACTAGAGCGGCTTGGTTCCTAGAGCAGTTTGCCGAAAGCCACCGGGTAGGCCTCCCCGTCGGCCGGCAACGGTTCAGCCAGTCTGGCGTAGCCGGCTGCGGTGTAGAGCGCCTCGGCCTCGGGTTGGCGGTCACCGGTGGTGAGGTAGACACGGCGGTAGCCCAGTGCGGCGATTCGGTTCTCCAACTCGGCCAGCAGCGTGCGGCCGTAACCCCGCCGCCGAAACCGTCGGTCGGTCCAAATGCGTTTCAGCTCAGCTGTTTCGTCCCCTTCCACAAGCCCGAACCGACGGAAGGCCCCGCCGGTGACCGGCCGGCCGTCCTCCAGGCCGATCAGCATGCCGCCGTGCGGCGGGCCGAACTCGTCTGCGGGATATCCACGCAGCCAACGCAATACCCGTTCCTCGGTCCCGTCGTACCGCGTGGCGTACTCGACGGCGAGTTCGGCGATCAGCGGCTGCGCCAACTCGTCGTCCTGATGCACCTCGACGAAACGCAGGCTCAATCCAGCTCCGGGCGGGGCGAACCCGGCCGATAGGCCTCGAGTGCGGCGACGTCGTCTTCGAGGCTGTCCGGGTCCAGCAGGTAAGGGTCGTCGTCGCCGCCGTCACCGACCAGGGTGGCGCCGAACTCCAGCACCACCGTCTCGTCGTCCTGCCCGGCGGTGATCCAGATCCGGGTGACCGGTTCCCGGTCCTCACCATCGAACTCGGCCGCCGACGGCGGATAGAACCAACTCACCAGACGATCGGCGACCTCGTCGTCGAGCACCCAGCCGCGCTCGGCCATCCAATCGTCGACATCGGCCAAAGCCTCTGCGACAGGATCGGATTCGGCGGAGGCGAGCACCTGGTCGAAGCGCGGTCCGGGAATCCAACTCTCGTCGCGGGCGGCCCGACGCTTCCTGCGCCGGGCCCGCTTGGCCTGCGAGTCGCGCGACATGTCAGCTCAGCGCGCGGTCCAGGTCGGCGATGAGGTCCTCGGTTCCCTCCAGGCCGACCGAGATGCGTACCACGCCGTCGCCCAATCCGATGGCGGCACGCCCTTCCGGGCCCATCGCCCGGTGGGTGGTGGTGGCCGGATGGGTGATCAGCGTCTTGGCGTCACCGAGGTTGTTGGAGATGTCGATGATCTGCAACTTGTCGAGCAACTCGAACGCTCGCTGCTTGCCGCGGCCCGCCGGGGCGTCCAACTCGAAGGTGATGACGGTACCGCCACCACTCATCTGGCGTTTCGCCAGGTCGTGTTGCGGATGGGAGGCAAGGAACGGGTAACGCACCCAGCGCACGCTCGGATGCCCCTCGAGGAACCCGGCGACCCGCTGGGCTGAGGCGTTGCTGTAGTCCACCCGAACAGACAGCGTCTCAAGGCCTTTCAGTAACACCCAGGCGTTGAACGGGCTCAGCGCCGGACCGGTGTGCCGCATCAGGGTCTGCACCGGACCGTCGATGTACTCCTTGTCGCCGAGGATCGCCCCGCCGAGCACCCGGCCCTGACCGTCGATGTGCTTGGTCCCGGAGTAGATCACCACATCGACACCCAGTGGCAGGCCCTGCTGCAGCAACGGCGTCGCAAAGACGTTGTCAAGAGCCACCTTTGCCCCCGCGGCGTGGGCCATCTCCGACACTGCGGCGATGTCGACCAGACTCTGCATCGGATTGGACGGGGTTTCGAAGAACACCGCGGTGGCCGGCCGGCTCAGCGCCTCCTCCCACTGGTCGAGGTCCTCGCCGTCGACGAACACCGTCTCCACACCCCAGCGGGGCAGGATCTCGTTGCACACCACAAAGCAGGACCCGAACAAGCTGCGCGCTGCGACCAGCCGATCCCCGGCGCCCAGCAGCGCGCCGAGGCCGGTGAACACCGCGGACATCCCCGAGGCGGTGGCGAAGGCGGCCTCGGCGCCCTCGATCAGCCGCAGCCGTTCCTCGAACATCGAGACGGTGGGGTTGCCGTAGCGGGAGTAGACGTAGCGGTCGATCTCCCCGGTGAAAGCCTGCTCGGCCTGAGCCGCCGAGTCGTAGACGTAACCGGAGTTCACAAAGATCGCTTCGGAGGTCTCCTCGAAGTTCGACCGCAGCAGACCGCCGCGGACGCCGATGGTGGCCTGGCTGACGCCGGCGGGCAGCGGCTTGGGGATGCGAACCGAGGGGATGTCGCCCTCGGTCATGACTGCTTCCACGGCAAGCCGTCAGCACGCCAGCCGGTGGCGCCGCGGTGGCCGTGCGCGTCGAGTTGTCCCTCGAAACCGTCGAGCATGTTGTAGGACGGCGCGATACCGGCCGCGGTGGCACTCTCGGCGGCCGGGATCGAGCGGTTCCCGGACCGGCACAGGAAGATCACCGGGCGCTCGGCGGGCGTGACGCCGCGGGCGATCAGGTCGGCGACGAAGTTCTCGTTGCGGCCGGCCGAGGTGTTCCACTGGACGAACACGACGTCGCGGCCCAGGCTGGACAGGTCGGGCACCCCGACCCAGTTCCACTCTGCTTCGGTGCGCACGTCGACAAGCACCGCATCCGGGTTGTCGGCAAGCAGCTTCCAGCTTTCCTGCGGGGTGATGTCTCCGGCGTAGCTCACATTCGTGAGTGTCCCACAGGTCACCGGCTCACGCCGGTGGCGCCGGGCTGTCGGCTATCTCGGCCCGGGCGAGCAGACCTTCCAGTTCTGGTTCTCACGCACGAAGGACATCGGGACCGTGACCTTGTCGTCCCGGGACCTCTCGAAGTGGTAGACCACCGTGGCGGTGGCCGAATCCCCGCGGACCTTCACATCCTTGACGTCATCGACGAACCGCGGACCCCTGGCGTCGGAGGACTGCCGTTGGTCGGCGAGCACCTGGGATTCGATGCCCTGCTGGGCCGCGCAGGTGAAGGACCGGAAGTCGGGGTAGTTGCCGCGCTGCAGCGCGTCGTTCTGGCCGACCACCGCTCGGCCGACCGCCGCGTCGTCGGGCAGTGCGTCGCCGCCGCGGATCATCCGCAGCACGAACACCGCGATCAGCGCGACGACGACCACGGCCAGCGCGGTGAGGATCGGCATCATGGTGGGCCGGGTCTCCTCGGGCTCAGTCATAAACCCACAGGATAGGCCGTGCTCACCCGCGCTCCGGCCAGTGCCAGGGCGGTTCGTCGAGCAGGCCCCGGCCCTCGACCACGGTCTGACCGTCCCGTTTGGCCAGCGCCAGCAGGGCTGGTTCACCGTGTTCGCGCAACGCAGTCACCAGCGGTGCCGAGTGGGTGACGACGAGTATCTGGCTGCTTTCCGAGGCCCGGGAGATCAGGGTGCCCAGGGCGGGAAGCAACTCCGGGTGCAGGCTGGCCTCCGGTTCGTTCAGAACCGTCAACCCGGCCGGTCGGGGCGACAGCAGCGCGGCCACCCACAGCAGGTAACGCAGTGTGCCGTCGGACAATTCGGCGGCGGCCAACGGCCGCAGCATCCCGGGTTGGCGCAGCGTCAGTTCGAAACGGCCGTCGGCCACGGTCACACCCACTCGGCTGCCCGGGAAGGCGGCCTCGACGGCCTGCGCCAGCGCGCCGGCGTCGCCGACCTCGGCGATGGTCTGCCAGGCGGCGGCCAAGTCTGCACCGTCGTGGCTCAAAACCATTGTGCGGGTGCCGATCCGGGGCTGGCGCGCCGGTGCGGCGCTGTCGGTGCGGACGTGGTCGTAGAAGCGCCATGACCGCATTCGTTCCCGCAGTGCCAGCAACTCGGGGGCGTCCCGGGGGTCGGCGACTTCGCTGACCATGCTGTCGTAGGGCCGCAGCGACGTCGACGCGTTGCGCCACTGCCCACCTTCGTCGCGGACGCGCACCAGGGGTCCGGATCGTTCGGCCACCAGGGCCGACGGCCGCAGGAACGGACCGGCCCACACCGCCTCGGACTTGATCTGCGGGTCCAGGCCGAAGGCGGTGTCGCCCTCCTGCGGCAGCCCGAGGTCGACCGCGTAGCCGAACTCCTCGCCGGCGAAGCCGAGTTTGAGACTGACCGGACCCTTGCGGCCCGGGCCGGCCCACATCGTCGAGGCCAGGCCACCCTCGCGGGCCAGCGCGTTGACCGCGCCGTTGCGCGCCATGTCGGCCAGCAGGCGCACTGAGCGGTACAGACCGGACTTGCCGCTGCCGTTGGATCCGGTGACCACGGTGCACCGGCGCAGCGGCACGATCAGGTGTCGCAGCGACCGGTAGTTCTCCACCGCCAGGGTGTCCAGCACGCGGTCGACCCTATCGACGCGTGATGATGGTCGGCATGCACCGCGCACCGGAAGTTCGCCAGCGCCGATCCCGCGACTCGGTCTGGGACCGTATCGCCGCACTGGTTTCGGCGCCGAGGTCCTGGGTGCTGGCCCTGGTCCTGGTCGCGGTCGGGGGCGTGCTGACGGGTCTGGTTCCCGACAACGGCGCGGCCGAGCAGTCCCCGGTGGTGATCCCGGCCACCGCGGAATCCGCCCGGGTGACGCAACTGCTCAAGCAGTTCCCCGGCGGGGATCAGGCCCCGGTGATCCTGCTGTTCACCCGCGCCGGCGGCGCTGCGCTGTCGCCGTCGGACCTGGCAGCCGCCGAGCAGGCCCGCGACCGCGCCCTGGCTGCCGCCGAGATCCCCGGGCCACCTAACGGTCCGCCGCCGTTGCCGGTGCTGCCGTCCCCCGACGGGCAGGCCGCCCTGGTTCCGGTTCCGCTGAGCCCGGACCTGACCGGGTTCGCCCTGACCGACAAAGTCACCGAGTTGCGCACCGCGGCCCGGGACGGCCTGCCCGACGGGATGGTCGCCAACGTGACCGGCGGACCGGCGTTCGGCGCCGACATCGCAAACTCGTTCTCCGGGGCCAATGTCGTTCTGCTCGGGGTGACCGTCGGGGTGGTGGCACTACTGCTGATCGTCACCTACCGGTCCCCGGTGCTGTGGCTGGTGCCACTGCTGGTGATCGCCTTCGCCGACCGGGTGGCCGCGGTGACCGGTTCGGCGGTGGCCCAACTGACCGGTTTCGCCGGCGACGGCTCGACCACCGGCATCACCAGCGTTCTGGTGTTCGGGGCGGGCACCAACTACGCGCTGCTGCTGATTTCGCGCTACCGCGAGGAACTCCGCAGAACCGATGACCACCGCGACGCCCTCTACACCGCAATGCGTTTCGCCGGCCCGGCCATCGCGGCCAGCAACGCCACCGTCGTGCTGGCCCTGCTGTCACTACTGCTGGCCAGTTCGCCGACCAACCGCAGCCTCGGCGTCCAGGCCGCCTCCGGAATCCTGGTCGCGGCGGTGTTCGTGCTGTTCGTCCTGCCGCCACTGCTGGGGGTGTTCGGCCGAAAGTTGTTCTGGCCCTTCGTCCCGAATCCGGGGCAGGGCGAGATCACCACCGCCGGTGCCTGGCATCGGTTGGCGGACTGGATGGCCGGCCATGCGGGGCGGGTCGCGGTGACATCGATCCTGGGCCTGTCAGTGCTGGCCACCGGACTGATCGGCATCCCGATCGGCCTGTCCCTGATCGACCAGTTCCGGGTCAGCGCGGACTCGGTCGACGGATTCAAGACCCTTGCCCAGCACTTTCCCAGTGGCGTGACCGACCCGACCCGGGTGGTGGCCGCCACCGGCCGGGCCCCGGCGGTCACGGCCGCAATCCAGGCCACCCCCGGGGTCGCGTCGGTCAACCCGGCGGGTGTCTCCGACACCGGTCTGACCCAGTGGCAGGTCGTCATCAACGCCGAACCGGCGTCCACCGCGGCGTTCGACACCATTGCGGCACTGCGGGATTCGGTCCACGGGGCCGACCCGACGGCCCTGGTCGGCGGCACCGACGCCCAGGCACTGGATGCCGGCAAGACCGCGATCCGCGACCGCTGGGTGATCATCCCGGCCATCCTCGCCGTGGTGCTGGCGGTCCTCTACGTCCTGCTGCGGGCGGCGCTGGCGCCTCTGGTTCTGGTCGCCGCGACGGCACTGTCGACCATGGCCGCCCTCGGGCTGGGCGGCTGGGTCAGCGTGCACCTGCTGGGCTTCCCGGCCCTGGACAACACCACCCCGCTGTTCTCGTTCCTGTTCCTGGTCGCCCTGGGCGTGGACTACACCATCTTCCTGGTCAGCCGGGCCCAGGAGGAGACCCCGCTGTACGGCACCCGCGGCGGGATCGTGCGAGCGGTGTCGGCCACCGGCGGCGTGATCACCAGTGCCGGAATCGTGCTGGCCGCAGTGTTCTGCGTCCTCGGGGTGCTGCCGCTGATCGCACTGACCCAGCTGGGCATCATCGTCGGCCTGGGCATCCTGCTGGACACCTTCGTCGTGCGCACCGTCGTCATCCCGGCGTTGTTCACGTTGATCGGGCCGAAGATCTGGTGGCCCGCCTTCCGGTCCGAGGACATCGAACGGACGGACGAATTCCCTACTCCGGTAGGCGCTTATCCTCGCGGTGGCTCTGCCAGTAACTTTCGAAGGCATCGGCACGAATGAGGAACAGCATGCTGACGATCAGCACCCACGCCGGGAACACCAGGGTCAGCCACATGCTTCCGTCGGCGGCGACGATGAGGGTCAGCGCGGTCAGGTAGGTGGCGTACACCAGCCAGCGCGGCATCACCCCGGTGCGCATCCAGATCGTCGCCAGCGAGATCATGAAGACCGCCGCCATCCGCAGCGCATAGGTCTCGGACAGTTCCAGCAGCAGCATCTGGCCGAAAACCCTGACACCCGGACCGGCGGGTTGGTCACCGAGATAGTGGCGGCTTTCCGCCAGGCCGGCGCCGACCGCCGAGGACGCGAACACCATCGCCAGGAACAGCAGGCCGCTGCCCAGCATCACGGTGCCGGAGATCCTGTCCTCGTAGCGGCCGAGGTTCGCGCGCACCACCCCGATGAACCACAGGAAGGCGATACCGGCGAAGGGCGTCAGACCCGAGGCGAGGCGAATCCTGTCGTCGCCGGTATCCAGCCACTCCGAGCCGGGCTGGACGATTTCGGGCAGCGATGAGCGGATCAGGTAGATCGCGGTGCCGAACAGCACCGCGAACAGCACACCCGCCAGGGCCGCGGCGCGGGGACTGGTCAGGTATCTCGCTCTTTGCGGCGTGGACTCAGACATCCCGGTAGTATCGCACCACCTCGCTCAGGGCTGGCCGGGAAGCAGTTGGACCATCAGCGCATCAGCCTCGGCCAGCAGGGCGCCGTTCGGACCGGTGAGCTCGGCGTTGACGAAGGTCTTTCGCCCCTCGATCTTCGACGCCCGGCCGCGCAGGGTCAGCGGCACGTCGATCGGGGTGATGTTGCGGTAGTCGACATGCAGGTAGGCGGTGCGGCTGATCGGCCGCCCGACGGCGTGGATGACGATGCCGCACATCACGTCGAACATCATCGCCACCACGCCGCCGTGCACCGCGTCGTTGCCGCCGACGTGGTACCGACTGAATTGCACGCCCACTTCGACGAACTCGGGGTTGAAGTCGCGGATCTGCCACGGCGGCATCAGCGCACTGCCGGCGCCCGGCAGGCTCGCGACGCGTCCGGCGGGGGCCATCCCGCCCGGCGCCCGGTACGGATCCAGGTAGGCGATCACGTTCTCGACAAGCTCGGCGGCGGCGTTCCAGTCCGGTGCATCCGCGGCGACCGAGAGATCCTGGGCGCGGCGCATGGCCGAGACGAACCGCCCGAAACCAGGGGGTTCGTCGATGACCTGGAACCTCGGGAAGCCGCCGCGCTGGTCGAACTCGGGCGGATCGGTCATCGCGGCCGCGTGGCCAGCACGTCACGGCGCACGATGGTCTGATCGCGGCCGGGACCGACGCCGATGCACGAAACCGGTGCTCCGGCAAGCTCTTCGAGCCGAAGAACATAGTCCCGCGCCTTGGCCGGCAGGTCGTCGAACTCCCGCGCCCCGGAGATGTCCTCCCACCAGC
>NZ_JBBATF010000043.1:0-18731 GCF_040398885.1 Mycobacterium sp.
CTGACGCCGGAGGAGGAGTCGGCCCAGCGCCAGGGCCCGGCCATTCCGCCGACCGTCGAGGCCAGGCAACTCGCACCCGAGATCCGGGCGGAGCTCATGACCCTGGACAAATCCACGGCCGATACGGTGGCCCGCCATCTCGTCGCCGCCGGCGAACTGCTCGACGAGGACCCCGAAGCCGCCCTGGCGCACGCCCAGGCCGCCCGCACCCGTTCCGGGCGTATCGCGGCGATCCGGGAGGCCGTCGGCGTCGCGGCCTACCACTGCGGAGACTGGGCACAAGCCCTCTCGGAGTTCCGGGCGGCGCGGCGGATGGGGTCGAAGTCGCAGTTGCTTCCGCTGATCGCGGACTGCGAACGCGGCGTCGGCCGGCCGGAGAAGGCCATCGAACTGGCCCGAAGCGACGAGGCCGCCCAACTCAGCGGCGACGACGCCGACGAGATGCGGATCGTCGCCGCCGGTGCCCGTGCCGACCTGGGGCACCTCGATCAGGCGCTGGCGGTGCTGAGTTCCCCGCCGCTGGACCCGGGTCGCACCGGCAGCACTCCCGCGCGGTTGTTCTACGCCTACGCCGAGACGCTGCTGGCGGTGGGCCGGCCGCAAGACGCCCTGCAGTGGTTCATGCACGCGGCGGCCGCCGACATCGACGGGGTCACCGACGCCGAAGACCGAATCGACGAAATGGCCTGACGATGGCAAGCCTTGGGTGCCGGCACGACTGCCTGCTGCTCGATCTGGACGGCACGCTGTTCCGCGGGCACGCGCCCACCGCCGGCGCCGTGGAGACGCTCGAGGCCCTCGACGGCAGGGCACTGTTCGTCACCAACAACGCCACCCGGTCGGCCGCCGAGGTGGCGGGCCATCTGGTCGAACTCGGTTTCACCGCCACCGCGCAGGACGTGGTGACCAGCGCGCAGAGCGCGGCACGGCTGTTGAGCAGCCGGATACCGGCCGGATCCAGGGTCCTCGTGGTGGGAACCGACGCGCTGGCCGGCGAGGTCGCCGCGGTCGGACTGCAACCGGTGCGGCTGTTCACCGACCAGCCGGTCGCCGTGGTGCAGGGCCTGTCGATGACCATCGGCTGGCCCGAACTCGCCGAGGCGGCGCTGGCCATCCGGTCCGGGGCGCTGTGGGTGACCTCCAACCTCGACCCATCCCTGCCCACCGAACGCGGGCTGTTGCCGGGCAACGGGTCCCTGGTCGCCGCGCTCAGCACCGCAACAGGCCAGGCGCCCCTGGTGGCGGGCAAGCCCGCGCCGGGGCTCATGCGGGACGCGCTGGCCCGGGGGGACTTCCGCACCCCCCTGGTGGTCGGCGACCGCCTCGACACCGACATCGCCGGCGCCAACGCGGCAGATCTGCCCAGCCTGATGGTGCTCACCGGCGTCAACACCGCCTGGGATGCCGTGCACGCCCCGCCCGATCAGCGGCCCACCTACGTCGGCGAGGACCTCCGCTGTCTGCTCGAGGACTCCCAGACGCTGGCGGTCGCGGCGCATCCGGCCTGGCAGACCGAAACGGGCACGCACGCCGTCACCGTCACGGCAACCGGGCGGGACCCCGGCGACGACGGTCTGTCGATCGTGCGGGCCACCGCACGCGCGGTCTGGGACGCCCGGGAGTCGGGCGGCGAGATCCGGGTGCAGGCGGGCGACGAGACCGCCCGCGCCGCACTGCAACGCTGGGAGCTGCTCTGCGAGCCCCATGGTCGCGCCGCTCCGGGCGCGATCCGCTAGCGTGAACGCCGACATGAACACCGATCCCCGAACGATCCGGGACCAGGTCGACGCCCTGCTGGCCGGCCTGCCCCGTCTCGATGCCGAAGCCCCGGACCACGAGAACGGCGAGGCGGCCGACATCGACGCCGTGGGCAGTCGCCTCGAGGAGGCGCATCGCATTCTGGTCGACGCACTGGACTCGGTCGAGAAGGGCTAGCCCATGACACGGCGAGCCCGGGTTGACGCCGAACTGGTTCGCCGGGGACTGGCGCGCTCACGGCAGCAGGCGGCCGAACTGATCGGCGCCGGCCGGGTCACCGTGGACGGCATGCGGGCCGCCAAGCCGGCGACCGCGGTCGAGGTGACCGCCCGGATCGCCGTGGAGGGTCCCGCCGAACGTGCCTGGGTCTCCCGCGGAGCCCACAAACTCATCGGGGCCCTGGACGCCTTCGGCATCGACGTTCGGGGCCGACGCGCCCTGGACGCCGGCGCCTCGACCGGCGGTTTCACCGAGGTGCTCCTGGACCGCGGCGCGGCCGAGGTGGTGGCCGTGGATGTGGGATACGGCCAACTGGCGTGGTCGCTGAGATCCGACCCGAGGGTGCACGTCATCGAACGCACCAACGTCCGGGAGCTGACCGCCGAGGCGATCGGCGGCCCGGTCGACCTGGTGGTCGCAGACCTGTCGTTCATCTCGCTGTCCACGGTGCTGCCCGCACTGACCGGATGCGCCGGCCCGAACGCCGATATCGTTCCGATGGTGAAGCCGCAATTCGAGGTCGGCCGCGGCCAGGTGGGCGCCGGCGGGGTGGTCAGTGACCCCGGACTACGCGCCGGCGCGGTCCTGGCGGTCGCCGACCGCGCCGCGGAACTCGGCTGGCGGGCCGTCGCGGTGACGGCAAGCCCGCTGCCCGGGCCGTCCGGAAACGTCGAGTACTTCCTCCTGCTGCGTGCGCAGTCCGCGGACGGCCTGACCGGCGCGCAACTCGAGGCGGCGGTGCGCCGGGCCGTCGAGGAGGGGCCGCAATGATGACGACGGACACCGACAGGACGATCCTGCTGATCGTGCACCCGGGCCGGCCCGAGGCGACCGAGACCGCTCGGCGTGTGGGTAAAGCGCTGGGGGAGAACGGCATTCGATTGCGGCTGCTCTGCCGCGAAGCCGTCGACCGGGGAAACCTGCATCTGGATCCGGCGGAGTTGGCCGCCACCGGCGCCGATATCGAGGTGGTCGACGGCGACGTGCACGCCGCCGACGGCTGCGAACTGGTTCTGGTCCTCGGCGGCGACGGCACCCTCCTGCGCGCCGCCGAAATGGCCCGCAGTGCCGAGATCCCGGTATTGGGAGTCAATCTCGGCCGGATCGGCTTCCTGGCCGAGGCCGAGGCCGAGGCCATCGAGGAGATCCTCGAGCATGTCGTCGCCCGTGACTACCGAATCGAACCGCGGATGACACTGGACGTCGCGGTGATTCGTGACGGGGAGGTGCTGTCCCGCGGGTGGGCGCTCAACGAGGCCAGCTTGGAGAAGGGCGCCCACCAGGGGGTGCTCAGCGTCGTGGTGGCCATAGACGGCCGTCCGGTGTCGGCTTTCGGCTGCGACGGCGTTCTGGTCTCCAGCCCGACCGGATCCACCGCCTACGCGTTCTCCTCCGGCGGACCGGTCGTCTGGCCGGACCTGGAAGCGATCATCGTGGTGCCCAACAACGCCCACGCCCTGTTCGCCAGGCCCATGGTCACCAATCCCAACGCGGTGATCACCGTGGACGTCGACCCGGACAACCCGGATGCCCTGGTGGTGTGCGACGGCCGGCGCGAGGCGCCGGTTCCGGCCGGGTCACGGCTCCAGGTCACCAAATGCCGAACCCCGCTGAAATGGGTTCGACTGGACAGCGCACCGTTCACCGACCGGCTGGTGCGCAAGTTCCGCCTACCGGTCACCAGTTGGCGCGAACAGTAGATGCTCGCCGAGATCCGGATCGAATCGCTGGGGGCGATCAGTTCGGCCACCGCCGAATTCGATCGGGGCCTGACCGTGCTGACCGGGGAGACGGGCACCGGAAAGACCATGGTGGTCACCGGACTGCATCTCCTCGGCGGTGCCCGCGCCGATCCCAGCAGAGTGCGGTCGGGGGCCCGGCGTGCGGTGGTGGAGGGACGGTTCGCCACCTCCGACCTCGACCCGGCCACCGCCGCGCAGATTGACGGGATCCTGGAGGCCTCCGGCGCGGACCGCGACGACGACGGCAGCATCATCGCGCTGCGCACGGTCGGCACGGACGGTCCGTCCCGGGCGTACCTCGGCGGCCGCAGCGTCCCGGCCAGGACGCTCAGCGGTTTCACCACCGGCCTGCTCACCCTGCACGGCCAGAACGACCAGTTGCGGCTGATGCGCGCGGACGAGCAACGGGCGGCACTGGACCGCTTCGCCGGCGCGGCCCCCGCTGTGGAGCGCTACCGCAAGCTGCGCGACGAATGGATGGCGGCCCGCCGGGATCTGGTGGACCGGACCAACCGGGCCCGGGAGATGGCCCAGGAGGCCGACCGGCTCAAGTTCGCCCTCGCCGAGATCGAGGCCGCCGACCCCGCACCCGGCGAGGACGAGGCCCTGGTCGCCGACATCCGCCGGCTCTCCGAACTGGACGCGGTGCGGGAGGCGGCCGCCGGCGCCCGGGCCGCCCTGTCCGGAACCGACGACGACATCGAAACCCATTACGCCACAGGCGCTCTGGTTCGCGCCTCGGCCATGCTGGAATCAAGCGGCGACACCGCCCTGGCTGACCTCGGCCGGCGGCTGACCGAGGTGCTCGACGTGGTCGGCGACGTCGCCGCCGAACTCGGTGACTTCCTGGCCGGGTTGCCTCCCGACGCCAGCGCCCTGGAGACCCGGCTCGCGCGGCAGGCCGAACTGCGCAGCCTGACCCGCAAGTACGCCGCGAACGTCGACGGGGTGCTGGGCTGGGCGGCGGAATCCCGCCGCCGGCTGGCCCAGTTGGACGTCTCCGAGGAAGCGCTGGCGGCGTTGTCGAGGCGGGCCGGTGAACTGGCCGGCCAGGTGGCGGCCGCCGCCGTGGAACTCTCCGAGGTTCGCGGCCGGGCCGCCGCGGACCTGGCCGTCGCGGTCACCGAGGAACTGGCCGGGCTGGCGATGGCCGACGCGCACTTCACCGTCGCCGTCTCGCCGATGGTTGCCCGCGCCGACGACGGCGCCCCGCTGCGACTGCAGTCCGGTGCGGTGGTCCACGCCGGGTCGGAGGGGGCCGATCAGGTCGAGTTCGGCTTCACCGCGCACCGCGGGACCGACCTGCTTCCGTTGAACAAGAGCGCATCTGGCGGCGAGTTGTCGCGGGTGATGCTGGCCCTGGAGGTGGTGCTGGCGGCCTCGGCCGAGGGCACCACGATGGTCTTCGACGAAGTCGACGCCGGGGTGGGCGGCCGGGCCGCGGTGCAGATCGGCCGCCGGCTGGCAAGGCTGGCCCGAAGCCGCCAGGTCATCGTCGTCACCCACCTGCCGCAGGTGGCCGCCTACGCCGACACCCACCTGGTGGTGGACAGCAGCGGGCAGGCCAGTTCGGTCAAGCGTCTGGACGACGAGCAGCGGGTCGGCGAACTGGCGCGCATGCTGGCCGGGCTCGGGGAGTCCGACACCGGCCGCGCGCACGCCCGCGAATTACTGGCGGCGGCGCAATCCGACCGCGACCGCTCCTGAATCGACCTGTTACCTAAGTGACAGAAAGTCACTTCTGGGGCTGATGTTACGGCGCGCCTCCCGACTGATCGCCGGTGGCGCCGACAGAATCGGCGACATGAAGCTGCTCTCGCGATCCTCTGCACGTCCGGGCGTCATCGGGACTGCCCGGGTCGACCGCGACACCGACCGCCTGCTGCGCCGTGTCGGCGTCGGAGACGTCGTGGTGCTGGATGTCCTCGACCTCGACCGGGTGACCGCCGACGCACTCGTCGACGCCGGTGTGGCCGGCGTGGTGAACGCGTCGCCGTCCATCTCCGGGCGGTACCCGAACCTCGGGCCCGAGGTGCTCGTGGCCAACAACATCACCCTGATCGACAACGCGGGTCCGGAGATCTTCAAGAAGATCAAGGACGGCGCCAAGATCCGACTGCACGACGGCGGCGTGTATTCCGGTGACCGCCTTCTGGTCAACGGTGTGGAACGCACCGACGAAGAGATCGCCGATCTGATGCACGACGCCAAAACCGGGCTGGTCGCGCACCTGGAGGCCTTCGCCGGCAACACCATCGAGTTCATCCGCAGCGAGAGCCCGTTGCTCATCGACGGCATCGGGATCCCCGAGATCGACGTCGACGTCCGCCGCCGCCATGTCGTGGTGGTCGCCGACGGGCCCGACGCCGTCGACGACCTCAAGGCGCTCAAGCCGTTCATCAAGGAGTATCAGCCGGTGCTGGTCGGCGTCGAGGGCGGCGCCGACGTCCTGCGCGCCTGCGGCTACCGGCCGCAGCTCATCGTCGGCAACCCCGAGCAGATGAGCGCGGAGGTGCTCCGCGGCGGGGCGCAGGTGGTCCTGCCGGCCGACGCGGACGGCCACGCGTCCGGACTGGAGCGCATCCAGGACCTCGGCATCGGCGCCATGACGTTCCCGGCCGCGGGCTCGGCCACCGATCTCGCGCTGCTGCTCGTCGAGCACCACGGGGCGGCGCTGATCGTCACCGCCGGCCAGTCGGCCAACATCAGGGAGTTCTTCGACCGCAACCGATCCCAGAGCAACCCCTCCGCCTTCCTGACCCGCCTGAAGGTGGGTGAGAAGCTCGTCGACGCGAAAGCCGTTGCGACGCTGTATCGCAGCCACATCTCCGGCGGCGCGATCGCGCTGCTGGTCCTCGCGGTGCTGCTCGCCGTCATCGCCGCGCTGTGGGTGTCGCAGTCCGACACCGCGGTCATCGACTGGGTCACCGACTACTGGGAGCGCCTCACCCAGTGGGTGCGGCACTGGGTGAACTGAGATGCGAGCAGGGCGCCGCCGACTCGTCTGGCTGTTCGCGATGCTTCTCGCGCTGGCGGTCGTGGTGGTCGCGGCTGTGAGGTTCCTCCCGGAGCCGATAGCGTCAGGTATCCGGGCCGATAACGACTACCTCCATTCGCGGATCAAGACGCTCACCGACCAGAACCGAGCGCTGGGCGAAAAGCTCGCTGTCACAGACCAATTCGATTCGATGGTGTCGGGCCGCGTCGTACGTGACGCGTTGGCCGGCAGATCGGTCGTGCTGTTCCGGACACCGGACGCCCAGGACGCCGACGTGGATGCGGTGGCGCGTCTGGTGGGTGAGGCTGCCGGCATCGTCGCCGGGACCGTCGCATTGACCAGTGAGTTCGTCGAGGCCAACTCGGCGGAGAAGTTGCGGGCGGTGGTCAACTCGCCGATCGTGCCGGCCGGGGCCCGGCTGGACCCCGCGCAGGCCGACCCCAGTGCGCAGGCCGGCGATCTGCTCGGCGCCGCGCTGCTGATCGACCGCGACCCGATGTTCCCACCCGTCGACGACTACGCGCGCGGTGCCGTGCTGGCCGCGCTCGCCGACACCGGTTTCCTGACCTTCGGCAACCCCCTCGGCCCGGCCGACGCCGCCGTCGTCGTGACCGGCGGCGGGATGGCCGACGACGCCGGCAACCGGGGCGTCACGGTGGCCCGGTTCGCCGCCGCACTGGCGCCGCACGGGTCCGGCGTCGTGCTGGCCGGCCGGGACGGCTCGGCCACCGGGGTGGCCGCGCTGGCAGTGGCCCGCGCCGACGCCGAGATGAGCCGGGCGGTGACCACCGTCGACGACGTCGGCACCGAATCCGGCCGCATCACCACCGTGCTGGCGCTTCAGAGCCTGATCGGCGGCGCCCCGCCGGGGCGGTACGGCACCGGGAACGGCGCCGCCTCCCTGACCGTTCGATAGCCGACCGGTGTGTCAGCCGCACGGGCGCGGTGTCGGTGTTAGGGTGAGTTTCCGTGGGTCGGCAGGCCCCAACCAGACCCGTCAAAGTTGGTCGGCGCTGATCGGCGTTGATCGGCGCCGACGGACTCGGTAAAACCAAGCCCTGCGCCGTCGTCACGGAGGCCGCTTTTGCCCGCACTGCGCAAGCATCCCCAGGCCGCGACCAAACATCTCTTCGTCACCGGCGGCGTGGCGTCCTCGCTGGGCAAGGGGCTGACCGCGAGCAGCCTCGGCCAACTGCTCATCTCCCGCGGCCTGCAGGTGACCATGCAGAAGCTGGACCCCTACCTGAACGTCGACCCTGGAACGATGAACCCGTTCCAGCACGGCGAGGTCTTCGTGACCGAGGACGGCGCCGAGACCGACCTCGACGTGGGTCACTACGAGCGCTTCCTCGACCGTGACCTGTCCGGGTCGGCGAACGTGACCACCGGACAGGTGTATTCCACGGTGATCGCCAAGGAACGGCGCGGGGAGTACCTCGGCGACACCGTGCAGGTGATCCCGCACATCACCGACGAGATCAAGAGCCGCATCCTGGACATGGCCGTGCCCGACGCGTCCGGCAAGCGGCCCGACGTGGTCATCACCGAGATCGGCGGCACGGTCGGCGACATCGAGTCCCAGCCGTTCCTGGAAGCCGCCCGGCAGGTCCGGCACGAGGTGGGCCGGGAGAACTGTTTCTTCCTGCATGTCTCGCTGGTGCCCTACCTGGCGCCGTCGGGGGAGTTGAAGACCAAGCCGACCCAGCACTCGGTGGCCGCCCTGCGCAGCATCGGCATCACCCCGGACGCGCTGATCCTGCGCTGCGACCGCGACGTCCCGGAGCCGTTGAAGGAAAAGATCGCGCTGATGTGCGACGTCGACATCGACGGTGTGATCTCCACCCCCGACGCGCCGTCCATCTACGACATACCCAAGGTGCTGCATCGCGAGGAACTCGACGCCTATGTGGTGCGCAGGCTCAACCTGCCGTTCCGCGATGTGGACTGGACGACGTGGGACGACCTGTTGCGGCGGGTGCACGATCCCCAGGAGACCGTGCGAATCGCGTTGGTGGGCAAATACATCGACCTCTCCGACGCGTATCTCTCGGTGGCCGAGGCGATCCGCGCGGGCGGCTTCGCCCACCGGGCCAAGGTCGAGATGCGCTGGGTCGCCTCGGACGACTGCGAGACCGACGCCGGTGCGGCCGCGGTGCTCGGCGATGTGCACGGGATCCTCATCCCCGGCGGCTTCGGGATCCGCGGCATCGACGGCAAGATCGGCGCCATCCGCTACGCCCGGCACCGCGGCGTGCCGCTGTTGGGACTGTGCCTGGGTTTGCAGTGCATCGTGATCGAGGCCGCCCGTTCGGTGGGTCTGACCGGGGCGAACTCCGCGGAATTCGACCCGGCCACAACGGATCCGGTGATCTCGACGATGGCCGACCAGCTTGACGCCGTCGCGGGCCAGGCCGATATGGGCGGCACCATGCGGTTGGGCGCGTATCCCGCCGTACTCGAGGCGGGGTCGGTCGTCGCCCGGGCATACGCCTCCACCCAGGTCTCGGAACGGCACCGGCACCGCTACGAGGTGAACAACGCCTACCGGGACCGGATCGCCGAAAGCGGACTTCGGTTCTCCGGCACCTCACCGGACGGGCACCTGGTGGAGTTCGTCGAGTACCCCGCCGACGTGCACCCGTTCCTGGTGGGCACCCAGGCTCACCCGGAACTGAAGAGCAGGCCCACCCGCCCGCACCCGCTGTTCGTCGCCTTCGTCGGCGCGGCGATGGAGTACAAAGCCGCCGAGCGTCTGCCGGTCGAGATCCCCGAGCACCACGCCAACGGCAAGGAACACCCCGGCGGCCCGGCCGTGACGGCGCCGTTGCCGGACCGTGCCCGTGGCTGACCACGAATTCGACACGCTGGCAAGCGAAACCGTCTTCTGCGGCGGCATCATCGCGCTCCGCACCGACGAGGTCCGGATGCCCGGCGATGTCACCGCGACCCGCGAGGTCGTCGAACACTACGGGGCGGTGGCGGTGGCCGCCGTCGACGACGACGAGCAACTGGCCATGGTCTACCAGTACCGGCACGCGGTCGGTCGCCGACTCTGGGAACTGCCCGCCGGACTGCTCGACGAGCCCGGGGAGGACCCGGTCCTCGCGGCGGCCCGCGAACTGCGCGAGGAGGTCGGTCTGGTGGCCCGGGACTGGCGGGTACTGGTCGACGTCGCCTCCTCCCCGGGATTCTGCGACGAGTCGGTGCGGGTGTACCTGGCCCGCGGGCTGGACCATGTCGGCCGGCCCGAGGCCGACCACGAGGAAGCCGACCTCACCGTGCACTGGCTGGGGCTGCGGCAGGCGGTGGATCAGGTGCTCGAGGGCGACATCGTCAACGCCACCGCCGCGGCCGGGGTGCTGGCCGCGCACGCGGTGATCGTGGACGGCAAGCCGACGCGACCGGTCGATGCCCCGTGGACCGACCGGCCGTCGGCCTTCGCTGCGCGCAAGGCGGGCTCATGACCACCTTCGCTGTTGCTTTGGACGGCCAGTTGCAGGGATACCTGGACCACCTGACCATCGAACGCGGGGTGGCCGTCAACACCCTCACCTCCTACCGGCGCGACCTGCGCCGCTACGTCGAGCATCTGGTGCGGCGGGGCATCGTCGACCTGCGCGACGTCACCGAGACCGACGTCAGCGACTTCCTGGTCGCGCTGCGCAAGGGCGACCCCGACACCGGGGTGACCCCGCTCTCGGCGGTGTCGGCGGCGCGGGCCCTCATCGCGGTCCGGGGCATGCATCGCTTCGCCGCCGCCGAAGGCATCCTCGACCTCGACGTGGCGCGGGCGGTGAAGCCCCCGACCCCGACACGCCGGCTGCCCAAGAGCCTGTCGCTGGACGACGTCCTGGCCCTGCTCGACGGCGCGGGCGGCGACGGCCCGGGCGACGGCCCGCTGGCGCTGCGCAACCGGGCGCTGCTGGAGTTGCTGTACTCCACCGGCGCGCGAATCTCCGAAGCCGTCGGCCTGGACGTCGACGACGTCGACACCCAGGCCCGCTCGGTGCTGTTGCGCGGCAAGGGCGGCAAGCAGCGCCTGGTGCCGGTCGGCCGCCCGGCCATCGCGGCCCTGGACGCCTACCTGGTGCGCGGGCGGCCGGACCTGGCCCGCCGCGGTCGCGGCGCTTCCGCCGCGGGGGGCCCCGCCATCTTCCTCAACGCCCGGGGCGGGCGGCTGTCCCGGCAGAGTGCCTGGCAGGTCCTGCAGGACGCCGCCGAACGGGCCGGCATCAGCGCGGCCGTCTCTCCGCACACCCTTCGGCACTCGTTCGCCACCCATCTCCTCGACGGCGGCGCCGACGTCCGGGTGGTCCAGGAACTCCTCGGGCACGCCTCGGTCACCACCACGCAGATCTACACGCTGGTGACGGTCAACGCTCTTCGCGAGGTGTGGGCGGGGGCCCATCCTCGGGCCTGAGTCTCATCAGCCCCGGTAGGTCGACTCCAGGACCAGATCCGGGATGCGGGTGTACTCCGCGTGGGTCCGGTGCTCGACCGTCTCGAATGCGGGGCTGGTACGCATGTGGGCCCGGTATTTCGGGGATCCCGGCACCAGAACGTTGTCAGCCACCACGACACTGCCCGGATGCAGCCAGCCACGCCCCACGATGCTGAGCAGGTCGGGCAGGTAGGCGTTCTTGTCGTGGTCGATGAACAGCAGGTCCAGGGCGCCGTCGGCGAAGCCCAGTCCGGCAAGGGCGTTCAGGGTGCCACCACCGTCACCGATGGTCCCCACCACGCAGGAGACCCGGTCGCCGACACCGGCGTGCGCCCAGATCAGCCGCGCGTTCTCGGCATTGGCCGGGCTCATCTCCACCGAGAACACCCGCGCCCGCGGCGCCGCCCGCGCGATCCGCAATGCGCCGTAGCCGCAGTAAGTGCCCAGTTCCAGGGCCAGGCCGGCCCCGGAGTCCGGCATCGAACGCCGTACCGCCGCGTCGAGCAGCAGGCCCTTCTCGTCGCCGACGTTGATCAGGATCGATTCCCGGTAGGCGAACCGGTCGATGGTGGCGATGACGTCGTCGAGGTCCCCGGCCCGGGCGTGGCCCAGCACGTAGGCGACGGCCGCGGCCTCCCGGCCGTCGCCGACCTGCCCGGTCTTCAGGATGCTCGGCAACCCGAGAGCAAGCCGCCAAAACGACCAGCGCAGGAAGGGCATCCGGACCTTAACGGCCATGCGCCCACAGTAGTCCGGCGGCCACGGATAGACTTTGCGCCGATGTGCGCCACGCCGCCGGTTCGCCCGGGCCGGGGGGCCGGTACAGGAGTTCGGGCGTGACAGACGAGCAGGACCACACCCCGATCGGGCTGACCGGCCGTCCGCCTCGGCCGATCCCCGAACCGCAGCCGCTGACCAGCCACGGGCCGGCAGTGGTGGTCTCGATGTGCAATCAGAAGGGCGGCGTCGGGAAAACCACCTCGACGATCAACCTGGGTGCCTCCCTGGCCGAGTACGGCCGGCGGGTGCTGCTGGTGGACCTCGATCCGCAGGGCGCGCTGTCGGCCGGGCTGGGGGTGCCGCACTACGAACTCGCGCATACCGTGCACAACCTGCTCGTAGACCCGCGGGTGCCGATCGAGGACGTGCTGATCCACACCCGCGTCGACGGGCTGGACCTGGTCCCCAGCAATATCGACCTGTCGGCGGCCGAGATCCAACTGGTCAACGAGGTCGGCCGCGAACAGACGCTGGGCCGGGCGCTGCGTCCGGTGCTCGACGACTACGACTACGTGCTGATCGACTGCCAGCCCTCGCTCGGGTTGCTCACCGTGAACGCACTGGCGTGCTCCGACGGGGTGATCATCCCCACCGAATGCGAGTTCTTCTCGCTGCGCGGACTGGCGCTGCTCACCGACACCGTCGACAAGGTGCGTGAGCGGCTGAACCCGAAGCTGAACATCAGCGGCATCCTGGTCACCCGGTTCGACACCCGGACCATCAACGCCCGGGAGGTGATGGCCCGGGTGCTGGAGCGCTTCGACGACCTGGTCTTCGACACCGTCATCGCCCGCACCGTCCGGTTCCCCGAGACCAGCGTCGCCGGGGAGCCCATCATCACGTGGGCCCCGAAATCGACTGGCGCGCTGGCATATCGCGCGCTGGCGCGCGAGGTCATCGACCGATTCGGCAAGTGAGAACCGAACCGCTCGTCGAGCAGGAGCCCCACAAGGGCGGCTTCCGGGTCCGGCTGAACAACTTCGAGGGTCCGTTCGATCTGCTGCTGCAGTTGATCTTCGCCCGCCGCCTCGACGTCACCGAGGTGGCACTGCACGAGGTGACCGACGAGTTCATCGCCTACACCCGTGAGATCGGGCCGGCGCTGGAACTCGACGAGACCACCGCCTTCCTGGTGATCGCCGCGACCCTGCTGGACCTCAAGGCGGCGCGGTTGCTGCCGGCCGGGGAGGTGGAGGACGCCGAGGATCTGGCCCTGCTGGAGGTGCGGGATCTGCTGTTCGCCCGGTTGCTGCAGTATCGGGCGTTCAAGCATGTCGCCGAGATGTTCGCCGAACTGGAGGCCGCGGCGCTGCGCAGCTATCCGCGGTCGGTTTCGCTGGAGGACCGCTACAGCGATCTGCTGCCCGAGGTGATGATCGGCGTCGACTCGCAGACTTTCGCCGGGATCGCCGAGTCGGCGTTCACGCCCCGGCCGGTCCCCAGCGTCGGCACCGACCACCTGCACATCTCGCGGGTGTCGGTGCCCGAGCAGGCCGGGCGGCTGATGGCGATGCTGGAGAGCCGGGGCATGGGGCACTGGGCGTCGTTCTCCGATCTGGTCGCCGATTGCGGCGAGCCGATCCAGATCGTCGGGCGGTTCCTTGCGCTGCTCGAGCTGTACCGGGCTCGCGCGGTAGCATTCGATCAGTCAGAACCGCTTGGCGTGCTTCAGGTTTCGTGGACCGGAAACAGCTTGGTGAACGAAGAACTGGTGAGAGCCGAGTGGGAAGAACAGTGAGTGTGGAAGCAGGGCGAGAACCTCTGGCCGACGACACCGGGGAACCGGTTGCCGGCGGCCCAGCCGGCGACGCAGCCGACGACGTCGCCGACGACGAGTTAAGCCGGATACTCGAGGCTCTCTTGCTGGTGGTGGACACCCCGGTGAACTCCGAGACGCTGGGATCGGTGACCGGGCAACCGGTGCTCCGGATCACCGGGATCCTGTCGAAGATGGCCGAGGACCTGACCGCCCGCGACAGCGGGATCGACCTGCGCGAGGCCGGCGACGGTTGGCGGATGTACACCCGGGCCCGCTACGCGCCGTATGTCGAGCGCCTGGTCATGGACGGGACGCGGTCCAAGCTGACCCGCGCCGCCCTGGAGACCCTGGCCGTGGTTGCCTACCGCCAGCCGGTGACCCGGGCCCGGGTCGGTGCGGTCCGCGGGGTGAACGTCGACGCGGTGATGCGCACCCTGGCGGCGCGGGGGCTGATCATCGAGTCCGGCAACGACCCGGACACCGGGGCCACCACCTTCTCGACCACGGAACTGTTCCTGGAGCGGCTGGGCCTGTCCTCGCTGGCCGACCTTCCGGACATCGCGCCGTTGCTGCCCGACGGCGACGTGATCGACGATCTGAGCGAAAGCCTGGACACCGAACCGCGTTTCGCCAAGCTGTCGGGCGCTGCCCGGGCCGAGACGCCGGTAGCCTTCGACGTCGACACCGACGGCGATGCCTGAACCCGGGGGCGTGCGACTGCAGAAGGTCCTGTCGCAGGCCGGAATCGCCTCCCGCCGGGTCGCCGAGCGGATGATCACCGACGGGCGGGTCGAGGTCAACGGCCGTCTGGTGACGGAACTGGGTACCCGGGTGGATCCCGACACCGCCGACATCCGGGTCGACGGGACCCGGATCGTGCTGGACGACTCGATGGTGTACCTCGCGGTCAACAAGCCGCGCGGGATGCATTCGACGATGTCCGACGACCGGGGCCGGCCGTGCATCGGGGACCTGATCGAGCACCGGGTCCGCGGCAACAAGAAGCTGTTCCACGTCGGCCGCCTCGACGCCGATACCGAGGGACTGCTGCTGCTCACCAACGACGGAGAGTTGGCGCACCGACTGATGCACCCGTCCTTCGAGATTCCCAAGACCTACCTGGCCACCGTGAACGGGGCGGTGCCCCGCGGACTGGGCAAGACACTGCGCGCCGGGGTCGAACTGGACGACGGCCCGGTCAGGGTCGACGACTTCGCCGTTGTCGATGCAGTTCCGGGCAAGTCGCTGTTGCGGGTGACTTTGCACGAGGGCCGCAAGCACATCGTCCGCCGGATGCTCGATGCCGTCGGACTCCCGGTCCAGGCACTGGTCCGCACCGACGTCGGCGCGGTCACTCTGGGCGACCAGAGGCCGGGCAGCATCCGTGCGCTGAACCGCAAGGAGATCGGCGAACTGTACAGGGCGGTGGGGCTGTGAGCGCAGTGGTGATCGCCGTCGACGGCCCTGCCGGAACCGGAAAATCAAGCGTGTCAAGAGGTTTGGCGAAGGAACTCGGCGCAGGTTATGTGGATACCGGATCGATGTACCGGATAGCGACGCTGGCGATGTTGAGGGCCGGGGTCGACCTGGACGACCCGGAGGCGATCGCCGCCGCGGCGGAGGTGCCGCTGTCGGTCGGGTGCGACCCCGAGGTGGAGCAGACCTACCTCGACGGGGTGGACGTGTCGGCGCAGATCCGCGGCGACGAGGTGACCCGCGCGGTGTCCGCGGTCTCGGCGGTCCCCGCGGTGCGCGCCTACCTGGTCGGGTTGCAGCGCAAGCTCACCGCCGGCGCGGGCAGCGTGGTGGTCGAGGGGCGGGATATCGGCACGGTGGTATTGCCGGATGCGGACGTGAAGATCTTCCTGACCGCGTCGGCCGAGACGCGGGCCCGGCGTCGCACCGACCAGAACGTCGCCGCCGGCCTGGCCGAGGACTACGAGACGGTCCTCGCCGATGTGCGGCGCCGCGATCACCTGGACTCGACCCGCGCCGTGTCGCCGCTTCGCCCGGCCGAGGACGCGATCGTCGTCGACACCAGCGAGATGACAAAGGCCGAGGTGATCGCCCATCTGCGCGATCTGGTCGAGCAGCGGACGGGAGTGGCGCGATGAGCGATCCGACCGACCACGACGGAACCTGGTCCGACGAGAGCGAGTGGGACCTCGTCGGCGAGGAGGCGGCCGACCAGGCTGTGCAGGCCGGTGCCCCGCCGCCGGTGGTGGCGATCGTCGGGCGCCCCAACGTCGGGAAATCGACCCTGGTCAACCGGGTGCTGGGCCGCCGGGAAGCCGTCGTGCAGGATCTGCCGGGGGTGACCCGCGACCGGGTGTCCTACGACGCGTCCTGGAACGGGCGGCGGTTCGTGGTGCAGGACACCGGCGGCTGGGAACCGGACGCCAAGGGGCTGCAACAACTCGTCGCCGAGCAGGCGTCGGTGGCGATGCAGACCGCCGACGCGGTGATCCTGGTGGTCGACGCGATGGTCGGCGCCACCGCCGGCGACGAGGCGGCCGCCCGGATCCTGCGGCGCTCCGGCAAGCCGGTGTTCCTGGCCGCCAACAAGGTCGACAACGAGAAGGGCGAGTCCGACGCCGCCGCGCTGTGGTCGCTGGGCATGGGGGAGCCGCACCCGATCAGCGCGATCCACGGCCGCGGCGTGGCCGACCTGCTCGACGACGTCGTCGCCGCGCTTCCGGAGGCGTCGGAGTTCGCGAGCGGGGGTGGCGGTCCCCGCCGCGTCGCCCTGGTGGGCAAGCCGAACGTCGGCAAGAGCTCACTGTTGAACCGGTTGGCCGGCTCGCAGCGGTCGGTGGTCCACGACGTCGCCGGAACGACCGTCGACCCGGTGGACTCACTGATCGAATTGGACGGCCGGATATGGCGTTTCGTCGACACCGCCGGTTTGCGCCGCAAGGTCGGACAGGCCAGCGGCCACGAGTTCTACGCCTCGGTGCGCACGCACAGCGCCATCGACGCCGCCGAGGTCTGCGTCGTGCTGATCGACGGGTCGCAGCCGATCACCGAACAGGACCAGCGGGTGTTGTCGATGGTGATCGAGGCCGGCCGCGCGCTCGTCCTGGCGTTCAACAAGTGGGACCTCGTCGACGAGGACCGCCGCTTCCTGCTCGACCGTGAAATCGACTTGCAACTGCACCAGTTGCAATGGGCGCCGAGGGTGAACATCTCGGCGATGACGGGGCGGGCGGTGCAGAAGCTGGTGCCGGCCATGCAGACGGCGCTGGATTCCTGGGACAAACGCATCTCCACCGGACAGCTCAACACCTGGATCAAGGAGGTCGTCGCGGCCACACCCCCGCCGGTGCGGGGTGGAAAGCAGCCGCGAATCCTGTTCGCCACCCAGGCCACCGCACGGCCGCCGACCTTCGTGTTGTTCACCTCCGGGTTTCTGGAGGCGGGCTACCGGCGTTTCCTCGAGCGCAGGTTGCGGGAGACCTTCGGGTTCGATGGCTCGCCGATCCGCATCAACGTCCGGGTCCGGGAGAAGCGCAAGCCCAAGGGGCGCTGAAAACGTTGCCGCCAGTCTGATTCCTTTGCGTGCCGCGCGGGTACTCGGGGGGAGTGGCTGAACTGACGTCCCGGCTGGCGACTGTGGTGACCGTGATCGCCGGTGCTCTGGCCTGTGCCGGCCCGGCCGGTGCGGACCCACCGAATGTGAATTCGGCCTGCTCCGGGAACGAACTCGGTCGCGTCGCGAACGCGCCCGACGGCAGTGCGGTCGTTTGCGTCGCCAACGACGCCGGCCAGATGACCTGGATGGCCGACGGGGGTGCGGTGAAGACCATCGCGGACCTGCAGGCCCAGGGGTACACGGTGACCATCGACGTGATCGGCGACAATCCCCTTCAGAGCTGTGTCGTGACCGAGGTGCACAACGCCGCGACCACCACCCAGAGGCTCGGCTCCGGGGGAACCACCCCCGGCGGGCCCGGTTCGCGGGGTGATCACCACAGTTCCACCGTCGTCGTCACCAAGACGATCGACGTGTCGCTGGACTGCACCGGCCAGCGTTAGGGGCGCGCGGCCGGTCACCTCACATCCCCGGGGCCCTTCGCGTTAGGTTTCCCGGGTGTCGTGGACCCACATGATCCTGATCGCCCTCGCGGGCGTCGGCGCCGGGGCGATCAACTCGCTGGTGGGTTCGGGGACCTTGATCACCTTCCCGACCCTGGTCGCGCTGGGTTTCCCGCCGGTGACCGCGACGATGTCCAACGCGATCGGTCTGGTCGCCGGCGGGATCTCGGGAACGTTGGGTTACCGGGCGGAGTTGGCGGGCCAGTGGCGGCGGCTGCGGTGGCAGATTCCCGCCTCGGTCATCGGGGCGGGGATCGGGTCGTTCCTGCTGTTGCACCTGCCGGAGAAGGTCTTCACACGGGTCGTCCCGGTGCTGTTGGTTCTGGCACTGGTCCTGGTGGTGGCCGGTCCCCGCATCCAGGCCTACGCGCGCCGTCGGGCCGAGGCTGTCGGCCGCTCGGTTGAGCATGTCTCGGTTGCCCGGATGGCGGCCCTGGTGGCGGGGACCTTTCTGGTCGGTGTCTACGGCGGCTACTTCACCGCCGCACAGGGCATCCTGCTGATCGGGGTGATGGGGGCGTTGCTGCCCGAGGACGTTCAGCGGATGAACGCCGCGAAGAATCTGCTGTCGATGTTGGTCAACATCGTCGCCGCCGTCAGTTACACGCTGGTGGCCTTCGACCGGATCAGTTGGCCGGTCGTGGGGTTGATCGCGGTGGGTTCGCTGATCGGCGGCTGGCTGGGCGCGCAGTACGGGCGGCGGCTTTCGCCGTCGGCGTTGCGGGCGGTGATCGTGGTGGTCGGTCTGATCGGGTTGTTCAGGCTGCTGAGGGTCTGACTGTGCCCCGGTCGGCGCCGCTGCCGCACTGCGGTAGGCTTCCGAACTGCTACGCGCTGAGAGGCGAGTGGCGGCGGGCTGTGGCGCAGCTTGGTAGCGCACTTGACTGGGGGTCAAGTGGTCGCAGGTTCAAATCCTGTCAGCCCGACGCAGGTCAGAGG
>NZ_JBBATF010000044.1:0-18680 GCF_040398885.1 Mycobacterium sp.
TCGACGTGCTGCGCGGCAAGCTGGAGTTCGAGTCCGGCGAGGAGGGCCGCGAACTGGCGGTGCTCGAACACCTGCTGCGCCGGGCCACCGCCGACACCGCGCAGAAGTGCCTGGGCGGAATCGACGTGGGGCCCCTGGTGGCGGCGGTGGAGAAGTCGACGGTGACCACCGGCGAGCAGGTGTCGGCCAAGGACGTTCTGGCGGCACTGCCGGACCTGCCGGTGATCGGCAAGGTCGCCGCGCGGCTCGGCGCGAAGAGCGAGGGGGAGCGGGCCGCCGCGCTGGAGTTGGCGCTCGAGGCGCTGTATCTGGCCAAGAAGATCGACAAGAACACCGGCGACGGAGAGACGGTGTACGGCTAGCCATGTCCAGACACGACCGCCGCTACTCGGCCTACACCGGCGGCCCCGACCCGCTGGCGCCCCCGGTGGATCTGCGGGAGGCACTGGAGCAGATCGGCCGGGACGTCATGGAGGGCGCCTCACCCCGCCGCGCCCTGCGGGAATTGCTGCGGGCGGGAAACAAGAACCTCACGGGTGCCGACCGGCTGGCCGCCGAGGTCAACCGCCGCCGCCGGGAGTTGTTGTCGCGCAACAACCTCGACGGCACCCTGCAGGAGATCAAGAAGCTGCTCGACGACGCCGTGCTGGCCGAACGCAAGGAGTTGGCCCGGGCACTGGACGACGACGCCCGCTTCGCCGAGATGCAGATCGAGTCGCTCTCGCCGTCGCCGGCCAAGGCGGTCTCCGAACTCTCCGAGTACAACTGGCGCAGCCCCGAGGCGCGGCAGAAGTACGAACAGATCAAGGACCTGCTCGGCCGGGAGATTCTCGACCAGCGCTTCGCCGGGATGAAGAAGGCACTGGAGAACGCCGGCGACGAAGACCGCCAGGCCGTCAACGAAATGCTCGACGACCTCAACGGCCTGCTCGACAAGCACTCTCGCGGGCAGGACACCCAGGAGGACTTCGACGACTTCATGGCCGAGCACGGCCGGTTCTTTCCGGACAATCCCCGCAACGTCGAGGAACTGCTCGACTCGCTGGCCCGGCGCTCGGCTGCGGCGCAACGCTTCCGCAACAGCCTGAGTCCCGAGCAGCGCGCCGAGCTGGATGCCTTGGCGCAGCAGGCTTTCGGCTCCCCCCAGCTGATGGACGCACTGAGCCGGCTGGACTCCCATCTGCGTGCGGCGCGCCCGGGTGAGGACTGGGGCGGCTCGGCGGAATTCTCCGGAGACAACCCGTTGGGCATGGGCCAGGGCGCGCAGGCGATGGCCGACATCGCCGAACTCGAGCAACTGGCGGAGCAGCTGTCCCAGAGCTATCCGGGGGCGACGATGGACGACGTCGACCTCGACGCGCTGGCCCGACAACTCGGCGACCGGGCGGCCGTCGATGCCAAGACCCTCGCCGAACTCGAACGGGCGCTGATGAATCAGGGCTTCCTGGACCGCGGCTCCGATGGCCGGTGGCGGCTGTCCCCGAAAGCCATGCGGCAACTCGGGCAGGCGGCGCTTCGCGATGTGGCCCGGCAGCTCTCCGGCCGGCACGGCGAACGCGAGACCCGCCGCGCCGGGGCCGCCGGCGAGCTGACCGGGGCCACCCGGGCGTGGGAGTTCGGCGACACCGAGCCGTGGAACGTCACCCGGACGATCACCAATGCCGTGCTGCGCCGAGCCGGATCAGGAGATGACAGCGGCGCACTTCGGATCGCCGTCGACGACGTCGAGGTGTCCGAGACCGAGACCCGCACCCAGGCCGTCGTCGCGCTGCTGGTGGACACGTCCTTCTCGATGGTCATGGAGAACCGGTGGCTGCCGATGAAACGCACCGCCCTGGCGCTCCACCACCTGGTCGGCACCCGTTTCCGGTCGGATGCGTTGCAGATCATCGCCTTCGGCCGGCACGCCCGGACCGTCAGCGCCGCCGAGCTGACCGGCCTGGAGGGCGTCTACGAGCAGGGCACCAACCTGCATCACGCGCTGGCACTGGCCGGCCGGCACCTCCGCCGCCATCCCGGCGCGCAACCGGTTGTGCTGATCGTCACCGACGGCGAGCCGACCGCGCACCTGGAGGACTACGACGGGCGCGGCTCGCGGGTGTTCTTCGACTACCCGCCGCACCCGCGGACCATCGCGCACACCGTTCGCGGTCTGGACGAGGTGGCCCGGCTGGGCGCGCAGGTGACGATATTCCGCCTCGGCGACGACCCGGGCCTGGCCCGTTTCATCGACCAGGTGGCCCGCCGGGTCGGGGGCCGGGTGGTGGTTCCGGATCTCGACGGCCTCGGGGCGGCCGTGGTGGGCGACTACCTGCGATCGCGCCGGCGGCGCTGACGCCGAGCAAACACGCCTGGCCGGCCCGGGCGGCTCTCACCGCGGTCGGGATCGCGGTCGGGGCGCTGACCTGGGCCGCTCACCCCCGCGCCCGGACCCGGAATCCCTCCGAAGCCGGGCCGCCATTGCTCGCCAGGCGTTATCCAACGGTTATCTGGTGGTCACCCGTCGGGCACGGCGGAGTCCGGGTTTGCTGACGGCTAATGAGCCGGTGTGTGCGTGAATCCGTTCGCTGACGGCGTATCGGGAGCGCTGGCAAACACATCGGCCTGCGGGACGGTCTGTGAAAACCATGTGAATAGCCCTAAGCAGGGCTGATTGTCTTCAGCGGACGACCGCAGGCTCCGGGAAACTGCCCGTTCACCCGATCGGGCAGGCGACTCGCGCGTCGTGGACGCCGTCGGGTGGCGCGCCCAGGATTTGCCCCGCGGCAAACCTGCCCGTACTATCGGAGGGACCATCCGACGATGGAGTTCAGCAAAGCGTGACCCGCAAAGTCGGCGGGCCGAACCGAAGGAAACGATTCCATGGCGACTCGTACCAAGCCCCTCATCTCGGCTGCCGCGCTGGCGAGCGCCGCGGCGGTTGCCGTCGCGACCCCGATGGTGGCGCCGAACCTGTCCGTTCCCACTCCGGGCGCCCTCTCGCGCGCGGCCTACAACCTGACCAACTTCGCCGACGTGCTGTCCATCCCCCCGGTGGCCATCACCGACATCCTGTTCGGCAACACCAGTTGGGGCGGCGTTCTCGGGCCGGAGCAGTACGGGGACGAGTCCGCCAAGCCGCAGGACGCGTTCGGCCAGTACGGCTACGTGAACCCGTGGGCCAGCTACTGCAACTACGACTGCGACGTCTCCGGTCCCTCCGGAGTGAGCTACCTGATCGCCGACGCGCTGGTGAACGGGAACGGCGAGGGCTACGACAACTCCGATCAGTGGAACATCGGCATCGTCAACTACCTGTGGGAGCCCAACACCTACTTCCTGCTGGGCTCCGGCGCATCGCCCACGATCCAGCAGGTCTTCGAGGGCTACAGCGCTTCGACCTGGTACGCGCTGCAGACCACGCTGGGCAAGGCGCTGCCAGCGCTGACCCTCCCGCTGGCCGCCGCGTACTGGGGCCCGAACAACGTGTCGGTCTTCTACAACCTGGCGCTGACGGTCGCCGCCGGGGTGGCCGGCGTGGTTCCGGTGGTCGGACCGCTCATCGGCAACACCACCCTGGCCTACCTGGGCGACCTCTCGCTGGAGCAGGGCACCCAGGACACCTACCAGTACGGACTGTCGGGAGCGCTCAACTACCTGATCGACGTCGCGACCGGCGCCGTGCCGTGGCCGGAGTCGGTGCCGTGGTACAACTACTCCGCGCCGCCGGCCGCTGCGCTGGCCCCGGGCGCCGCCCGACTGGCCGCGGCCGCCAGCCGACTGGCCGCGCCAGGCTCGGAAACCCAGGCTGTCGAGGCGGCGTCGGACGACACCGCGGCGGCCACCGAAACCGACGCGCCGGAAACCAAGCCGGCGGTGGAGGCGGCGGACGACACCCCGGCGGCCGAGGCTCCGGAGACCAAGCCCGCGGTGGAGGTTGCCGAGACCAAGCCCGCGGTGGAGGTTGCCGAGACCAAGCCGGCGGCCCAGGCTCCGGAGAGCACCCCGGAGGTGGAGGTTTCCGAGACCAAGCCCGCGGTGGAGGTCTCCGAGAGCACCCCGGAGGTGGAGGCTCCCGAGACCAAGCCGGAGGTGGAGGCTCCGGAGACCAAGCCTGCGGTGGATCCCGTCGCCGACCTGCCGGCCGCCGAGGTGGCGGACAGCGCTCCGGCCGAGGCCCCGGCCAAGGCTGCACCGAAGCGTCCGATCCGCGACGCGGTGGAGAAGGCCGCCAATCAGATCAACTCCAGCATCGCCAACGCCAAGGCGGCGCAGGCCGAGCGGGTCGCGGCCCGCAAGGCCAAGGCCGACGCGGCGGACTAGACCATCGCGAAGATCGGCCCCCTCCCAGAAGGAGGGGGCCGATTTTCATTTCCCCGGTGCGGCTTTGCGGCTGCGCCGCTTGATCCCGACGCCGCCCAGCAGCGAGAAGCCCTTGACGGTGACCCTGGGTGCCCCCGGGGTGCCGGCGCCGTCGACACGCTGATCGAAGCCGCCCATGACGCCGTGGCCCTTGACGTCGACGTTGACCTCCGGCGGCAGCAGGATGGTCTGTCCGCCCAGGATCGAATAGGCGTGGATCTCGACGTCCGGGGAGGTGAAGTCGGCGTAGCGCAGGTCGACCACACCGCCGCCGAACAGCGTGAACGTGGTTATCCGGTGCGGAACATTCCACCGGCCGCGTCGCTCGAAGCCGCTCAGGACGGCAAGCAGCATGGTCGACGGCGCCGGTCTGCTCTTGTGGCGGCGGTATTCCAATGCCTCGGGCAGGTCGACGGTCAGGCGTTCGAGCTGGTCGTAGGTCGCGGCGGAGTACGCGGTCCCCAGCCGGGTCTCGTACTCGTCGATGCTCAGCCGACCGTTGGAGGCGGCCTCGGCGAGCAACTGCGCGACCTGGATCCGGTCGTCATCGGTTGCCCGCGTGGAGGAGTCGCGGGCCGGGAGGTTGCTCGTGCTCATGGCCTCTTGAGCCTACGACCGGACTGTCACACGGTCCACCGCGGAGGCCGCTTCTCCAGAAACGCGAGCATGCCCTCCCGCGCCTCGTCGGAGACGAACAGCCGCGCCGATTCCTCGGCCAGGCGGTCGGCGTCGCGGTCGAATCCGGCCAGCACCGCGGCGGTGGTCAATGCCTTCGACGCCGCCAGCCCCTGGGGGGAGGCCTTCGCCAGGTCGGCGGTGATCGCGTTCACCGCGAAACCGACGTCGTCGGCGGTGCCGGTCACCAGCCCGATAGCGGTCGCCCGCCCGGCGTCGAACGTCTCGCCGGTCAGGTAGTAGCGGGCCGCGGCCCGAGGCTCCAACTTGGGCAGCAGGGTCAGCGAGATTATCGCCGGGGCCACCCCGATCCGGGCTTCGGTCAGCGCGAAGGTGCTTCGCGGCCCGGCGATCACGATGTCGCACGCGCCGACCAGTCCCATCCCGCCGGCCCGCACGTGACCGTCGACCGCGCCGATCACCGGCATCGGGCACTCCACGATCGACCGCAGCAGCGCCGCCAGTTCGTGCGCGCGTCCTACCGCGGCCGCCCGGGGGTCCCCGCCGGTCGCTTCGGAAAGGTCCGCCCCCGCGCAGAAGGTGTTCCCGGTGTGACCGAGCACCACCGCCCGAACCGCGGCGTCGTCGGCGGCCCGAGCCAGCCCCTCCCGTAACTGGCGGACCAGGGTCGACGACAGGGCGTTGCGGTTGTGGGGGGAGTCCAGTGTCAGCCGGGCGACCCGGTCATCGACCCGGTAGGAGACGAGTGTGTCGGTCATGGTCGTCGAAACTCTAGTAGTCGTCGAAACTCTAATAGGACCGCGGCAGGCCGAGTGAGGTCTGCGCGACGAAGTTGAGGATCATCTCGCGGCTGACCGGGGCGATCCGGGCCAGCCGGGAGCCGACCAGCATCGCCGCGACGCCGTACTCCTGGGACAGTCCGTTGCCGCCCATCGACTGCACCGCCTGGTCCACCGCTCGGGTGGAGGCCTCCGCCGCCGCGTACTTGGCCATGTTGGCGGCCTCTGCGGCGCCCGAATCGTCGCCGGCGTCGTAGAGGCTGGCGGCCTTCTGCATCATCAGCTTGGCCAACTCGAGTTCGATGTGGTTCCGGGCCAGGGGATGTGCGATGCCCTGATGGGCGCCGATCGGGGTCCCCCACACCTGCCTCGTCTTGACGTAGTCGCAGGCCTTTCCCATCGCCAGCCGTCCCATCCCCACCGCGCTGGCCGCGCCCATGATCCGTTCCGGGTTGAGGCCGGCGAACAGTTGCGCGAGCGCGGCGTCCTCGGCGCCCACCAGGGCATCCGACGGCAGTCGCACGTCGTCGACGAACAACTGGAACTGGCTTTCCGGCATGGTGAGTTCCATCGGGATCTTGGTGAAGCTCAGCCCGGGGGCGTCGGTCGGCACGACGAACAGCGCAGGGCGCAGACGCCCGGTCTTGGCGTCCTCGGTGCGGCCCACCACCAGGACCGCCTCGGCCTGGTCGAGTCCGGAGATCCACACCTTCTGGCCGGAGAGGATCCAGTCGCCGCCGTCCCGGCGGGCGGTGGTGGTGATGCGGTGCGAGTTGGATCCGGCGTCGGGTTCGGTGATGGCGAACGCCATCGTGATCGACCCGTCGGCGATGCCCGGAACCCACCGCTTCTTCTGCTCGTCGGTGCCGAACTTCGCGATGATCGTGCCGTTGATGGCCGGCGACACCACCATCAGCAGCAGTGGGCAGCCACCGGCGGAGAGTTCCTCCATCACCAGGGCCAGTTCGTACATGCCGGCCCCGCCGCCGCCGTACTCCTCGGGCAGGTTCACCCCGATGAATCCGAGTCGACCTGCCTCGCGCCACAATTCGTCGGTGTGACCGCCTCCGCGGGCCCGTTCGAGGTAGTACTCGGGGCCGTAGGCGGCGGCCAGCGCGGCCACCGACTTGCGCAGTGCCCGGCGCTCGGGGCTTTCGATGAAATCGGTCCCTGCTCTTGCTGCGGTCACTGGTCTTCTCCTTCGACGCGGGCCAGGATGTCGCCCACTTCGACCTGCTGGCCGACGACGACGTCGAGTTGGGTCAGCACTCCGTCGGCCGGGGCGGTGACGGTGTGTTCCATCTTCATCGCATCCAGCCACACCAGCGGCTGTCCGGCCGTCACGGTGTCGCCGAGGGCCGCCCCCAGACGGATCACCGCGCCGGGCATCGGGGCGACCAGTGACCCCTCGGCCACCGCCGAAGCGGGTTCGGGGAATCGCGGGACCGCCGCCAGGACCACCGGCCCGAGTGGGGAGTCGACGTAGACCTCGTCGCCGTAGCGGGCCACCGCGAACGCGGTCGCGACACCGTCGTGGGTCAGCACCACCTCGGTCGTTGTGGCCGAACCCGATTCGACCGCCGGATCGTCGGGCAGGATCAGGGCGCCGTCGCGGGTGAACCGGTAGGCGACGCGGTGTTCGGTTCCGCCGGCGTCCCGGAAGGACTTGCTCTGGGTCCCCGAGACCACATTGCGCCAGCCACTCGGCACGGCGCCCAGCACCCGTGCGGTTGCGCGGTTCGCGGCGGCCCCGGCCAGTGTCGCCGCGATGGCCGCGAGACGCACCGCGCGGGCGTCGGCCCGGGGGAGGGCCAGGTCCTGCAGTCCGTGGGTGTCGAGGAACGCGGTGTCGGTCGCACCGGCCAGGAACGCCGGGTGACGGAGCACATTGACCAGCAGGTCGCGGTTGGTGCGCAGCCCGTGCAACCGGGTCCGCGCCAGGGCGTCGGCGAGCACGTGCGCGGCGCGAGTCCGGGTCGGCGCGAAGGAGATGACCTTGGCCAGCATCGGGTCGTAGAAGATCGACACCGCCGAGCCGTCGACGACGCCGGAGTCCAGTCGGACACCGGTGCCCGCCAGCGGTCCGAACCGGGACGACGCGGCCGGCACGTCGAAGTGGTGGATGCGTCCGGCCTGCGGCTGCCAGTCCTGCGCCGGGTCCTCGGCGTAGAGCCGAGCCTCGATGGAATGGCCTGCGGCCGTTGGGGGTTCGGCGGCCAGGGCCTCCCCGTCGGCCACGCTGAGCTGAAGCTCCACCAGGTCCAGGCCGGTGGTCAGTTCAGTCACCGGATGCTCGACCTGAAGGCGGGTGTTCATCTCGAGGAAGTAGAACTCGCCGGCCTCGTCGGCGAGGAACTCCACCGTGCCCGCGCCGGTGTAGCCGATCGCGGTTGCGGCCACGCGTGCGGCGTCGAACAACCGCCCCCGCATGCCCGGAATCCGGTCGACCAGCGGTGAGGGAGCCTCCTCGATGATCTTCTGATGGCGGCGTTGGATCGAGCACTCCCGTTCGCCGACGGCCCACACGGTGCCGTGGCGGTCGGCCATCACCTGAACCTCGATGTGCCGTCCGCGGGGCAGGTAGCGTTCGCAGAACACCGTCGGATCGCCGAAGGCCGAACCCGCCTCGCGTTGGGCGGACGCCACCGCGGCGGCGAGGTCGGCGAGGTTCCCGACCACCCGCATGCCACGGCCGCCGCCCCCGGCGGACGCCTTCACCAGGACGGGAAGTTCGTCGGAGCGGACGGCGGCCGGGTTCAACTCGGCCAGGACCGGGACACCGGCCGCCGCCATCGTCTTCTTTGCCTCGATCTTCGAACCCATCGCCGTCACCGCGGCGGCGGGCGGTCCGATCCACGTCAGGCCGGAATCGGCCACCGCCGTCGCGAAAGCGGCGTTCTCGGAGAGGAATCCGTAACCGGGGTGAATGGCATCGGCGCCGGAGGCGCGGGCGGCGGCCAGCAGTGCGTCGACGTCCAGATAGCTGTCGATGAGAACGCGGGCGTCGGCCTCGGTCACATGGGGGGAGCGGGCGTCGTGTCCGGTGTGTACGGCGACCGTCCCGATGCCCAGTCGGCGGCACGTCGCGAACACCCGGCGGGCGATCTCACCGCGGTTGGCCACCAGAACCCTCGTGATCATGGGGTGCCCGCCTACATCCGGAAGACGCCGAACTTCGACGTCCCCTCGATCGGGCCATTGGCGGTGGCGGACAGGCACATTCCCAGTACGGTGCGGGTGTCCCGCGGGTCGATGACGCCGTCGTCGTACAGTCGCCCGGACAGGAAGATCGGCAGGGACTCGGCCTCGATCTGGGCTTCCACCGCCGCCCGCAGGGCCGCGTCGGCGTCCTCGTCGACGACCTGCCCGCGCGCCCGGGCGGCGGCGCGGTTGACGATGGACAGCACCCCGGCCAGTTGCGCACCGCCCATCACCGCGGACTTGGCGCTGGGCCAGGCGAACAGGAAGCGGGGGTCGTAGGCCCGGCCGCACATCCCGTAGTGCCCGGCGCCGTAGGACGCGCCGATCAGCAGCGAGATATGCGGGACCGTCGAGTTGGACACGGCGTTGATCATCATCGCGCCGTGCTTGATCATCCCGCCTTCCTCGTAGGCCTTGCCCACCATGTAGCCGGTGGTGTTGTGCAGGAACAGCAATGGCGTGTTCGACTGATTCGCCAACTGGATGAACTGGGTGGCCTTCTGCGACTCCTCGCTGAACAGCACCCCGCGCGCGTTGGCCAGTATCCCCACCGGGTAGCCGTGGATGCCGGCCCACCCGGTGACGAGCGACGCCCCGTAGAGCGGTTTGAACTCGTCGAAGTCCGAGCCGTCGACCACCCGGGCGATCACCTCGCGCGGGTCGAACGGGATGCGCAGATCGGCCGGCACCACGCCGAGCAGTTCCTGTGGGTCGGCCAGTGGTTCGGTGAACGGTCCGGGCTTCGGGCCCTGCTTGACCCAGTTCAGCCGGGCGACGATCCGGCGGCCGATTCGGATGGCGTCGAGTTCGTCGGTCGCGAAGTAGTCGGCCAATCCCGAAGTGCGGGAGTGCATTTCCGCGCCACCCAAGGACTCGTCGTCGGACTCCTCTCCGGTGGCCATCTTCACCAGGGGCGGTCCGGCCAGGAACACCTTGGAGCGTTCCTTGATCATCACCACGTGGTCCGACATACCGGGGACGTAGGCCCCGCCGGCGGTGGAGTTGCCGAACACCACGGCGATGGTGGGGATCCCGGCCGCCGACAACCGGGTCAGATCGCGAAACATCCGCCCGCCCGGGATGAAGATCTCCTTCTGGGTGGGCAGATCCGCGCCGCCGGACTCCACCAGCGAGATCAGCGGAAGCCGGTTCTCCAGCGCAATCTGGTTGGCCCGCAACACTTTTTTCAGCGTCCACGGGTTGGACGTCCCGCCCTTCACGGTCGGGTCGTGGGCGACAAGCACGCATTCGGTGCCCTCGACCACTCCGATGCCGATCACCAGGCTGGCGCCCACTCCGAACTCGGTGCCGTAGGCGGCGAGCGGACACAGTTCCAGGAACGGCGAATCCGGGTCGACCAGAAGTTCGATCCGCTCCCGGGCGGTCAGCTTGCCCCGGGCGTGATGCCGGTCGACGTACTTAGGCCCGCCCCCGGCCAGAGCCTTGGCGAGTTCGGCATCCAGTTCGGCCAGTTTGGCCGACATCGCCCCGGCGGCCTCGGTGTAAGCCGGCGAATCGGTGTCGACGCCGCTACGCAGGGCTGTCACGACTGGTAGCCCAGCGTTTTCGCGGCAAGGCCGGTCATGATCTCGGTGGTGCCGCCGCCGATGCCCAGGATCCGCATATCGCGGTACTGCCGTTCGATCTCGGATTCGGCCATGTACCCCATGCCGCCGAATAGTTGCACGGCCTGGTTGGCCACCCACTCGCCGGCCTCGACCGCGGTGTTCTTGGCGAAACAGACCGGCGCGATCAGATCGGTGTCACCCTCCAGGGAACGCTCAATGACATTGCGCGAGTAGACCCGCGCGACGTCGATGCGACGGGCCATCTCGGCCAGCGTGTTCTGGACCGTCTGCCGGGCGATCAACGGCCTGCCGAACGTCTCCCGGTCGCGGCACCACCGGACGGTGATGTTCAGGCAGCGTTGCGCACTCGAATATGCCTGCACGGCAAGGCCGATGCGTTCGGAGACGAAGGCCTGTGCGATCTGCAGGAATCCGGAATTCTCCGGGCCGACCAGATTCCCGGCCGGCACCCGGACGTCGCGGAACGCCAACTCGGCGGTGTCCGAGGAACGCCAGCCCATCTTGGCCAGCTTGCGGCTCACCTCGAAACCCGGTGTGCCCTTGTCGATCACCAGCATCGAGATTCCGGCGGCGCCGGGCCCGCCGGTGCGGACCGCGGCCACCACATAGTCGCCACGCACCGCCGAGGTGATGTAGGTCTTGGAACCGTTGACCACGTAGTGGTCGCCCTCCGGGCCGGAACAGCGGACCGCGGTCGTGCGCAGGTGACCGACGTCCGAACCTCCGCCGGGTTCGGTGATGGCCAGCGAGCCGATCAGTTCGCCACGCAGCGTGGGCCGGACGTACTTCTCGATCAGCCGCTGGTCACCCGAGGCGATCATGTGCGGGACCGCGATGCCGACGGTGAACAGCGAGGCGAACACCCCGCCCGGGGTCCCCGCCTCGTGCAGTTCCTCGCAGATGACGGCGGTGTCCGCGGCGTCGCCGCCCTCACCGCCGACCTCCTCGGGGAACCCGACGCCGAGCAGTCCGGCCTCGGCGGTGCGGCGGCTGAGATCGCGGGGCAGTTCCCCGATCTCCTCCCACGCGTCGACGTTCGGCAGGATCTCCCGTTCGGCGAAGGCGCGCACCGACTTCCGCAGCTGCCTGCGTTCGGGTGTGGTCCAGATGCTCACCGCACGGCCCCCTCCGTGAGAATCTCCACCGGGATGTCGACATGACGGCTGCGCAGCCACTCGCCGAGCCCCTTGGCCTGCGGGTCGAACCGCGCCTGATGCGCCACGCCCCTGCCGAGGATGCCGTCGATGACGAAGTTCGCCGACCGGATACGGGGTAGCAGGTGCCGGGTCACGGGCAGGTCGGCGGTCTCCGGCAACAGTTCGCGTAACCGTTCGACGGTCAGGGTGTCGGCCAGCCAGCGGTACTGCGCGTCGGTGCGCACCCACACCCCCACATTGGCGCCGCCGCCCTTGTCGCCGCTGCGGGCGCCGGCGACGGCGCCCAGGGGAAGTCGGCGGGTCGGTCCGGCGGGCAGCGGCCCGGGGGCCTGCGCGGCGTCGGGTGGGACCACCGGGCGCAGTTCCAGGGTCTCGGCGGCCGGCGGGATCGGAGTGACGGTGCCGTCGGCGTGCACCGCCACATGCTCGACTTCGGCGGCCGGCACATAACCGGGAGTGAACAGCCCGTAGAGCGAGGCATCCGCCGGTGGCGCGGTGGTGTGGAAGCCGGGATAGCTCGCCAGCGCGAGTTCGACCGCCGCGGCGGAGAACCGGCGGCCCACCTTGGCCGAGTCCGGGTCGCGCACCGTACACGTCAGCAGCGCGCTGGCGGTCTGCTCGGTGTCGGCATCGGGGTGATCGGTCCGGGCCAGCGTCCACTGCAACTCGGCCGGCGGGTCGGTGAGCGCCGCATCCAGCTGCCGGCGGACCAGGGCCGCTTTGGCGTCGACGTCCAGACCGGTCAGCACGAAGGTGGCCGAGTTTCGGTAACCGCCGATGCTGTTCAGTGACACCTTCAAGGTCGGTGGCGGCGGTTCACCGCGCACCCCGCTGATCCGCACCCGGTCCGGGCCGTCGTCGGAGAGCTCGATGGAGTCGAAGCGGGCGGTGGCATCGGGGTTGGCGTAGCGCTCCCCGGCGATCTCGTAGAGCAACTGCGCGGTGACGGTGCCCACGCTGACCCGGCCGCCGGTACCGGGATGCTTGGTGATCACCGAGGACCCGTCGGGATAGAGCTCGGCCAGCGGGAATCCGGGGTGGTCCAGATCGGGGATCTCGGTGAAGAAGGCGTAGTTGCCCCCGGTGGCCTGCGCGCCGCACTCGATGACGTGACCGGCCACCACCGCGCCGGCGATGCGGTCGTAGTCCTCGCGGGCCCAGCCGAAGTGGGCCGCCGCCGGCCCGACGACCACCGAGGCGTCGGTGACCCGGCCGGTCACGACGATGTCGGCCCCCGACTTCAGGCAATCCACGATGCCCCAGGCGCCCAGGTAGGCATTGGCGGTCAGCACTCCGGAGAAGCCGAGTTCGGCGGCCCGGGGCGCCAGGTCGTCGCCTTCCACGTGGGCCACCGTGACCGGCACGCCGATCCGGTCGGCCAGCGCCCGCACCGCCACTGCCAACCCGGCCGGGTTGAGCCCCCCGGCGTTGGCGACCATGCGCACGCCGCGCTCCCGTGCCAGCCCGAGGCAGTCCTCGAGTTGGGTCAGGAAGGTCCCGGCGTAGCCCCGCTCCGGGTGCTTCATCCGGTCCCGGCCCAGGATCAGCATGGTCAGTTCGGCCAGGTAATCCCCGGTCAGGTAGTCCAGGTCACCCCCGGTGAGCATCTCGCGCATCGCCGACGCCCGGTCGCCGTAGAAGCCCGAGCAGTTCCCGATCCGAACCGGGCCGCCGGCACTGTCGCGGGGAGCCGTCATGGTGGGTCCTGCCTCGGGCGCTCGGGGGGTGGCGGGAGTGGAGATCGAAAAAGCCAACCAACCGGTAGGTTATCCAACCTGGCCCGCTTTGGAGAAGCGGTGCCGGGCGGCTATCCTTGAGCCAACTGGCCTGCGCCGGAGGTCTGCGCGGCAGCAATCACGAGGAGCACTGAGTCATGGCTGTCCCCAAACGGCGGATGTCGCGCTCGAACACCCGCAGTCGGCGCGCGCAGTGGAAGGCCACCGAGCCCGGCCTGGTCACGGTGTCCGTCGGCGGCCGCCAGCACAAGGTCCCCCGTCGGCTGCTCAAGGCCGCCCGGCTGGGGCTGATTGACCTCGACAAGCGCTGATTCGCCGCTGTGACGCGCAAACAGCCTGTTCGCGCGGCGCGTCTCTTAGACGAAATTAATTGGATTGGTAAACACTGATCCCGTGCGAATTCTTGTGGTCGACGACGACCGAGCGGTCCGGGAGTCCCTTCGGCGGTCCCTGTCGTTCAACGGTTATACCGTCGACCTCGCCGAGGACGGTGTGGAGGCCCTCGAGGCGATCGGCAACGAACGGCCCGACGCCGTGGTTCTCGATGTCATGATGCCCCGACTGGATGGACTCGAAGTGTGCCGCCAGTTGCGCGGCACCGGCGACGATCTGCCCATCCTGGTGCTGACCGCCCGTGACTCGGTGTCGGAGCGGGTGGCCGGCCTGGACGCGGGAGCCGATGACTACCTGCCCAAGCCGTTCGCGCTGGAGGAACTGCTGGCGCGGCTGCGCGCGCTGCTGCGCCGCACCGGGCCGGACGAGCCCACCGAGGCCGCCGTCATGACGTTCGCCGACCTGACCCTGGACCCGGTCACCCGCGAGGTGCACCGGGGTGAGCGCGCGATCAGTCTCACCCGTACCGAGTTCGCCCTGCTGGAGATGCTGATCGCCAACCCGCGCCGGGTGCTGACCCGTAGCCGAATCCTGGAAGAGGTGTGGGGCTTCGACTTCCCGACCTCGGGTAACGCGCTCGAGGTGTATGTGGGATACCTGCGACGCAAGACTGAGGCAGAGGGAGAGCCGCGGCTGATCCACACCGTTCGTGGTGTGGGCTACGTGCTGCGCGAGACTCCACCCTGATGTCTGGATAAGGATGTTCGGTTTCAAGCGGCGCCCGCGGGCGGTCGGCGCGCCGGCGAGGGCCGCCACATCGCTGTCCCTGCGATGGCGGGTGATGCTGCTGGCAATGTCGATGGTGGCGATGGTCGTGGTGCTGATGGCCGTCGCCGTCTACGCGGTGGTCTCCGCCGCCCTGTACACCGACATCGACAACCAGCTCCAGAGCCGGGCCCAGCTGCTCATCGCCAGCGGCTCGTTGGCCGCCGATCCCGCCAAGGCCATCGAGGGAACCGCCTACTCGGACGTCAACGCGATGCTGGTGAACCCGGGCCGTTCCATCTACACCGCCAACCAGCAGGGCCAATCCCTGCCGCTGGGCCCGCCGGAGAAGGCGGTCATCCGCGGTGAACTGTTCATGTCGCGGCGGACCGTCGTCGATCAGCGGGTGCTCGCCGTCCACCTGCCCAACGGCAGTTCGCTGCTGATCTCCAAGAGCCTGCAACCGACGAATGCGGTCATGACCAAGCTGAAGTGGGTGCTGCTGGCCGTCGGCGGTGTCGGGGTCGTGGTCGCCGCGGTCGCCGGCGGCATGGTGGCAAGGACCGGTCTGAGGCCGGTCGGCAAGCTCACCGAGGCCGCCGAGCGGGTGGCCCGCACCGACGATCTGCGCCCGATCCCCGTCCTCGGCAGCGATGAGTTGGCCCGCCTCACCGAGGCTTTCAACGCCATGCTGCGCGCGTTGGCGGATTCGCGTGATCGACAGGCCCGCCTGGTCGCCGACGCCGGCCACGAACTGAAGACCCCGTTGACCTCGTTGCGCACCAATGTCGAGTTGCTGATGGCTTCCAGCGCTCCGGGCGCCCCGCCGATTCCCGAGGGCGAACTCGCCGAACTGCGTACCGACGTCATCGGACAGATCGAGGAACTCTCCACGCTGGTGGGCGATCTGGTCGACCTCACCCGGGAGGACAACGCCTTCGCGACCGCGATGGAGGACGTCGAGCTGAGCGAGGTGATCGACCGCAGTTTGGAGCGAGTTCGGCGCCGGCGCAACGATATTCACTTCGTCGTCGACGCCGTCGGTTGGCAGATCCACGGAGACCCGGCCGGTCTGTCGCGGGCCGTCCTCAATCTGCTCGACAACGCGGCGAAGTGGAGTCCACCCGGCGGGACGGTGGGCTTGCGGCTGCGACAGGTCGACGCCACGCACGCCGAACTGCAGGTGTCCGATCAAGGCCCGGGAATCGCACCGGATGAGCGCAGCCTGGTGTTCGAGCGGTTCTACCGATCGGCATCCGCGCGGGCGATGCAGGGTTCGGGACTCGGCCTGGCCATCGTGAAACAGGTTGTGGTCAAACACGGTGGCGTGATCCGGATCGGCGAGACGGTGCCCGGCGGCCAACCGCCGGGAACGACATTCCACGTCCTGCTGCCGGGAACTCCGACGGAAGGCACCTTCCAGTCGCCGTCTGCCTACAGCGAAATCGCGGCGAAGAACGGCGAACTCAGCGTTGGAGAAGGTGTGACACCCGAAGGGGTCTCAGCCGAACCGACCGTCGTCTCAGTCGATTCTCAGTAGTACCCGGCAAGCTGAAGTCAACCTGAAAGACGCCACGACGCGTCGGTGACGAGAAAGGGCAGACCGCCAACCATGACAGACGACCCGCGTTACCCGCCGTCGCAGTCCCCGGGCTATACCCAGCCGGGCTACCGGCAACAGTACGACTGGCGTTACGCGAACGCCCCGCAGGCCCAACACGCCTACGACCCCTATCGGGGTTCCCGCTCCGGTGACACCTCGGTGCTGCCACCCCTTCCCGGCAAGCCCCGGAAGCGTTCCCGCTCAATCGCTTTGACCGCCGGTGCGCTGGCGATCGCGGCGGTGTCGGCGGGCGTCGGGGGAGTGGTGGCGACCATGGTGCAGCCCAGCCGGCACTCCACCACCACCCTGACCACGGCGGCTCCCGAATCCGGCAAGGCGCCGGCCGCCCTGCCGACGGGCAATGCGCCGGTCGGTTCGGTGGAACAGGTCGCGGCCAAGGTCGTTCCCAGCGTGGTGAAGCTCGAGACGAAGATGGGGCGCGCGTCCGAGGAGGGGTCGGGCATCATCCTCTCCGAGGACGGCCTGATCCTGACCAACAACCACGTCGTCTCCGCGATCCAACGCCCAGGCGGACCGGGCGCACCCAGGCAGACCCCACCGAGTCCGCCCCCGGCGACAGCGCCACTGCCGGGCAAGCCCGGTGACCCCACGGCCAAACCGGCCCCCGGCGCGCCGGCCACGACGGTCACCTTCGCCGACGGGCGGACCGCTCCGTTCACCGTCGTCGGAACGGACCCGTCCAGTGACATCGCAGTGGTCCGCGCGGAGGGAGTGTCCGGGCTCACCCCGATCACCCTGGGATCCTCGGCCAGCCTGCGGGTCGGCCAGGACGTGGTCGCCATTGGCTCGCCGCTCGGTCTCGAGGGAACCGTCACCACGGGTATCGTGAGCGCGCTGAACCGCCCGGTGGCGGCGGGCGGCGACGCCACCAACCAGAACTCGGTGCTTGACGCCATTCAGACCGACGCGGCGATCAACCCCGGCAACTCCGGTGGAGCCCTGGTGAACATGGCCGGCGAGCTGGTCGGGGTGAATTCGGCCATCGCCACCCTGGGCGGTGACTCCCCGTCGGATCAGAGCGGTTCCATCGGACTGGGTTTCGCGATCCCGGTCGATCAGGCCAAGCGGATCGCCGACGAGCTGATCCGCTCGGGCAGCGCTTCGCACGCCTCTCTCGGCGTCCAGGTCAGCAATGACGTGACCACCCACGGCGCCAAGATCGTCGAGGTGGTCAAAGGCGGCGCCGCGGCCGACGCGGGGATGCCCAGCGGTGTGGTGGTCACGAAGGTCGACGACAGGGTGATCGGCAGCGCCAACGCACTGGTCGCGGCGGTCCGCTCCCGCGCGCCGGGGGAGAAGCTGACCCTGACGTACCTGGATGCCGCCGGTAACCCGCAGACCGTCCAGGTCACCCTCGGGAAAGCCGACCAGTGATCCGCGCGGTGACCGAGTCGCCGCCGGTCTCACCGCCCGGATATACGGTGACACCCATGGAACAGCCAGAGGGTTCGGCAGGGCGGGCACTGGTGGTCGTCGTCGACGACCGGCAGGCACGCGGAGTCGCGGAGGATCACAGTGGCGCGCTGGTCACCGAACTTCTCGCCGAGGCGGGGTTCGTCGTCGACGGCGTGGTGGTGGTCTCCGCCGACGAGGTCGAGATCCGCAACGCGCTCAACACCGCGGTGATCGGCGGGGTCGATCTGGTGGTGTCGGTCGGAGGCACCGGAGTGACCCCGCGTGACGTGGCCCCGGAGGCCACTCGCGGGGTCCTCGACCGGGAGGTTCCCGGCATCGCCGAGGCACTGCGCGCCTCCGGACTGGCGGCCGGCAGCACCGATGCCGGGTTGTCCCGGGGACTGGCCGGAATCTCCGGCAGCACGCTGGTGGTCAACCTGGCGGGCTCCCGCTCGGCGGTCCGCGACGGGATGGCCACCCTGGGGCCGATGGCCGCCCAGGTGATCGCCGAACTGTCCAGCCTGGAGATCTGACCCCCGCGTGAACACCGCGGACCTCCAGGTGAACACCGCGTTTCAGTGCTGTGACATGCGAAGAAGCACCTGGTGTGACCTTGATCACATCGGGGGGCGGCGATGACCGGCCCGGACCACCCCGACCGGATCGCAGTTAACGCGATCTTCGGTTCGGAGTTGCCGCAGGGGTCGGCCGACGAACGGGACCCGGACACCGCGGCCGACGGCCGGGACCGCGACCGCTGGCTGCGGGATAACGTTCCCCCGCACCATCTTTGAAGCCCTGGACGGATGTCCGGCCGGTGGAGTCCAACCCTGTCGGGCAGCCTCGGAAGGTCGGAATCGGGGCCGGGTGGGCCGCCGGGTCGATTGCGCCGGCGCCTCCCAGCGAACCGCAACCCTGGCGCAACACGGGCCTCGTCATGTTCGTTCGCGTTGCCGGGGGCGTTGCCGTACCGATATCTTCCTCTTGACACGGAAGTCCGGTCGTCAGTGCCGACGACCACCGTCGGTGACTGGGTCACCGCCAAGAGCTAGGGAGACCATGAAGGCGATCGGTCGTGTTCTGATGGCGCTCGTCGCGGCGCTGGCGGCGATCTTCGCCGTGCC
>NZ_JBBATF010000045.1:0-18599 GCF_040398885.1 Mycobacterium sp.
CGGATGGATGCCCGGGTGTGCGGGTACGACATCGGCGGGGCTGGCGGGATGCGGCCGGGCTGCGGACGCATCAGCCGGGTGCGGGTGGCCATCCGCGCCCGGGGACGGACATGACCGACCGGGTGCTGGCCGTCTGGTGCATGGACTGGCCGGCCGTGGCGGCCGCTGCCGCGGCCGGGCTGCCGTTCACCGCCCCGGTCGCGGTCACCTGCGCCAATCGGGTGGTCGCCTGTTCGGCGTCGGCCCGCGAGGCCGGGGTGCGGCGCGGCCTGCGGCGGCGGGAGGCGCAGGCCCGGTGCCCGCAGGTGCATGTCGCAGCCGCCGACCCGGCCCGCGACGCCCGGTTCTTCGAGGGCGTGATCGCCGCGGTCGACGATGTGGTGCCCCGCGCCGAGGTGCTCAGGCCCGGACTGCTGGTGCTGCCGGTCCGGGGCGCGGCCCGCTATTTCGGCTCCGAGCAGGCCGCCGCCGAACGCCTGGTCGACGCCGTCGCCGCCGCCGGTGCGGAGTGCCAGGTCGGGGTGGCCGACGAATTGCCCACCGCGGTGTTCGCCGCCCGGGCCGGCCGGGTGCTGGAGCCGGGCCAGGATGCCGCGTTCTTGTCGGAGTTGTCCGTCATGCACTTGTCGACGGAGCCCAGCCTCTCCGGTCCTGGCCGGTCCGATCTTGTAGATCTGTTGTGGCGCATGGGAATTCGTACGATCGGGCAGTTTGCGGCGCTGCCTCGCGGGGATGTCGCCTCCCGGTTCGGGGCGGATGCGGTGATCGCGCATCGCTGCGCCCGGGGCGAACCGGGTCGCGGCCCCTACGGGCGCGAACTCCCTCCCGACCTCGACGCGGTGTTGCACTGCGACCCGCCCGTCGACCGGGTCGACGCGGCCGCGTTCGCGGGGCGGACGTTGGCCGCCGCCCTGCACCGAAGCCTGGAGGCGGCCGGTGTCGGCTGCACCCGGCTGGCCATCCATGCCGGCACCGCCTCCGGCGGGCAGGAGCGCAGCGACCGGGGGATAAGCCCCGGCGGGGAACTGACCCGGGTGTGGCGGTGCGCGGAACCGTTGACCGAGGATGCGACCGCCGACCGGGTGCGCTGGCAACTCGACGGCTGGCTGGCTTCCCGGAAGACGGGGGGGCGGACCGGCCCCACCGGACCGGTGGTCCTGCTTCGGCTGGAGCCGGTGGAAGTGGTTTCCGCCGAGGCGCTTCAGTTGCCGTTGTGGGGCGGCCTCGGCGAGGAGGACCGGCAGCGGGCCCGCCGGGCCCTGGTGCGCGTGCAGGGTCTGCTGGGCCAGGATGCGGTGCAGGTGCCGGTGCTCAGCGGTGGACGCGGGCCTGCCGAGCGGATCACGCTGACCCCGCTCGGCGACGAGCCCGCGCCCCGGGATGCCCCCGACCTGCCCTGGCCCGGCCGGCTTCCCAAGCCCGCGCCGACGGTGCTGCTCGATGAGCCCGTCGAAGTCCTTGACTGTCAAGGCAATCCGGTTCGGGTGACCGCCCGGGGGATGTTCACCGCCGAGCCGGCCCGGCTGGACGGTGCCAGGCCCGCCTACCGGGGCGAGCTCAGCTGGTGGGCCGGGCCGTGGCCGGTGGACGAGCGGTGGTGGGAGCCCGAACCGGGCGTGGACCAGGCCGGGCCGCCGCGGTCCGGGCTGATCGCCCGGGCCCAGGTTCTGGTGGCCGACACCGCACTGCTGCTGTGCTACCGCCGAGGCCGCTGGTATCTGGAGGGCGCCTATGAATAGGTCCGGGAACTCACGCGTCGGCGATCCGGTCGCGGAACCAGTCCGGCCACGGCTGCTTCGCGAAGCTGGTGGCGTCCACGCAGACGTGGACCATCGCCGCCTCGGCGATCGGATCGCCACCGCGGGTGATGGAGAAACGGCTGCGCAACGAGGTGCGCCCGGGAGCATCGAGGGTTACCTCGACCAGCAGTTCGTCCTCGAAGGTGGCCGGCGCGCGGAACTGCAACTCCGCAGCGGCCACCACCAGGTCGATACCGCGGTCGGTCAGTTCCCGGTATCCGCCGAACAGTTCCCGCAATGCCTCGCTGTGGGCCATGTCCAGCCAGGTGAGGTAGTGGGCGTTGAACACCCGGCCCTGCATGTCGCATTCGACGTAGCGCACCCGCAGCGGCATTGCGCAGCGCGCAACCGGACTCATGCAGCGTCGATGCTGAAGCTCGTGATTCCGTCCCAGGAGACGAGGCTCCAACCGGTGACCGGGTTGCCGCTCAGCACGATCCGGCCGATGTTGGGCACCGGGTGATCGGTGAGCAGGGTCGGCCTGCCGTTGCGCGCGTTCATCAGCGTCCACACCATCATCGCCAGGCCGCTGGAGAATGCCACCGGCTTGTCGTCGCCGCTGTCGTAGATCTTCTGCACCGCGTCGGTGAACGCCTCGTTGAACTGGTTGCCGTTCACCGATCCCGGGATGCCGAACCGGCGATCACCCTTGAGCCAGCTCTGCGGCCCCAGCAGGAAGGTGCCGGAGGTGTCCTTCATCGGAATGCCTTCGAACCAGCCCGCCGGGATCTCGTTGAGGCCGGGCAGCACGACGGCCTGTTCGCCCAGCGCCTTGGCCGTCGGTGCCGCGGTCTGCTGGCTGCGCAGCAACTGGGAGGCGAACACCCCGTCGTAGCCACCGCCGGACAACTCGCCGGCCAGATTCTGGGCCTGCTCCCGTCCGAGCGGGGTCAGCCCCGGGCCGGGCACCGCGGTGGACGCGATGTCGTTGGCGTTGGCCTCGGATTCCGCGTGCCGGATCAGGGTCAGGGTGATGTTGCGGACGTCGGGCTGCGGCTGTCCGCCGCACGCGGCGAGCAGCATCACCGACAGGACGACCACCAGTGCGGAGGAGGCTCTACGGGCGCGCGAAACCTGCATGGGAACAGCGTGCACTCTCGACGGCGCCGACGGGCGGGATTCGGCGAGTACACCGGCCGGGGCGCTTAGATGACCCCGCCCATGGCACGGCCGATCGCGTAGGTGACCGCCATCGCCAGGGCGCCGCCGACCACCACCCGCTGAGTGGCGCGCACCGGGTCGGCCCCGCCGAGGCGGGCGCTGATCCAGCCGGTGACGGCCAGCGCGACCAGCACGGCGAAGAAGGTGATCGGGATGCGCACCGACGGCCCCGGCAGCAGGATGGCCAGCATCGGGAGCAGTGCGCCGATGGTGAAGGAGATCGCCGAGGAGATCGCGGCGTGCCACGGGTTGGTCAGTTCGTCGGGGTCGATGCCCAGCTCGACGTCGACGTGCGCGGCGAAGACGTCGTGGTCGGTCAGTTCGCGGGCCACCGTCCGTGCGGTCTCCGGGGAGAGTCCCTTGCTCTGGTAGAGCCCCACGAGTTCCTCGAACTCCTCGTCGGGCTTCTCCGCGAGTTCCCAGCGTTCCTTGGCCAGCAGTGCCTTCTCGGTGTCGCGCTGGGTGCTCACCGAGACGTACTCGCCCAGCGCCATCGACAGCGCACCGGCGGCCAGGCCTGCCACACCCGCGGTGAAGATCGGCCCCCGGTCCTGGGTGGCCGCCGCGACGCCGATGACGATGCCGGCCACCGAGACGATGCCGTCATTCGCGCCGAGCACCCCCGCGCGCAGCCAGTTGAGCTTGGTGTTGATGGCGCCGACATGCGGTTCGGCGGGATGAACGTCTGGAGTCACCGGTTGAGCGTAGGGGCCGACACCCCCTCTGTTCTATCGAACGTATGTTCTATATCCTACGGGGGTGGGCTGGAATGACGGGCCGCCGACCTGGTCGGAGATGGAGCGGGTGCTCAACAGCAGGCCGCCGGCGCAGCGCCACGCGCTGGCACAGCCGCCGGCCGACGGCAGCGACGGTCCGGCCTGGTCGCGCAGACGCCCGGGCTATCTGGCGCCCCCGGACGCGGAGCGCCGCCCCCCGGGTGTCCGCTACGCCGAGTTGCATGCCCACTCGGCGTTCAGCTTCCTCGACGGCGCCAGCACCCCGGAGGAACTCGTCGAGGAGGCGGCCCGGCTGGGACTGGGCGCGATCGCGCTCACCGATCACGACGGGCTGTACGGGGTGGTGCGTTTCGCCGAGGCGGCCCGCGAACTGGGTGTGCGCACGGTCTTCGGCGCCGAACTGTCGCTGGCCGACACCGCCCGCACCGAGGCTCCGGACCCGCCCGGCCCGCATCTGCTGGTGCTGGCCCGCGGGCCGGAGGGCTACCGGCGGCTGTCCCGACAGCTGGCCGCCGCCCACCTGGCCGGCGGGCAGAAGGGAAGGCCGCGCTATGACTACGACTCGTTCACCGAGTTCGCCGGCGGGCACTGGCACATCCTGACCGGCTGCCGCAAAGGCCATGTGCGCCAGGCGCTCTCGACGGGCGGTCCGGAAGCGGCAGCCGGGGCGCTGGCTGATCTGGTGGACCGGTTCGGGCCGGGCCGGGTCAGTGTCGAACTGACCCAGCACGGTCACCCGCTCGATGACGAGCGCAACGCGGCGCTGGCCGCGCTCGCGCCGCGGTTCGGCGTCGGCGTGGTCGCCACCACCGGGGCGCATTTCGCCGACCCGAGCCGCGGGCGGCTGGCGGCGACCATGGCCGCGATCCGGGCCCGGCAGTCCCTGGACTCCGCGGCCGGCTGGCTGGCCCCGCTGGGCGGATCGCACCTGAGATCGGGGGAGGAGATGGCCCGGCGGTTCGCCCGGTATCCCGAAGCGCTCGCCGCGGCGGCGGATCTCGGCGAGGAGTGCGCCTTCGAACTGGCTCTGATCGCCCCGCAACTGCCCCCGTTCGACGTTCCCGCGGGGCACACCGAGGACAGCTGGCTGCGTGAGCTGGTCATGGCCGGCGCGGGTGGACGCTACGGCCCGCGGGCCGGCGCGGCGCGGGCCTACGCCCAGATCGAGCGGGAACTCGACGTCATCGCCGCGCTGAATTTCCCCGGCTATTTCCTTGTGGTGCATGACATCACACAGTTCTGCCGGCGTAACGACATCCTGTGCCAGGGCCGCGGATCGGCGGCCAACTCCGCGGTCTGCTACGCCCTGGGCGTCACCGCCGTCGACCCGGTCGCCAACGGCCTGCTGTTCGAGCGGTTCCTGTCGCCGGCCCGCGACGGGCCGCCCGACATCGACATCGACATCGAGTCGGACCTGCGCGAGCACGTCATCCAGTACGTCTACGCCCGGTACGGCCGCGACTACGCCGCGCAGGTCGCCAACGTGATCACCTACCGGGGCCGCAGTGCGGTGCGCGACACCGCGCGGGCGCTGGGCTTCTCGCAGGGCCAGCAGGATGCCTGGAGTAAACGGATCAGCCGGTGGGGTCCGCTGACCGACTCCGGCGACCTCGACGGCATTCCCGGGCAGGTGGTCGACCTGGCCGGACAGATCGCCGATCTGCCCAGGCACATGGGTATCCACTCCGGGGGCATGGTGATCTGCGACCGTCCGATCGCCGACGTCTGCCCGGTGGAGTGGGCCCGGATGCCCGGCCGCAGCGTGCTGCAGTGGGACAAAGACGACTGTGCGGCAATCGGTTTGGTGAAGTTCGATCTGCTGGGGCTGGGCATGCTGTCGGCTCTGCACTACGCGATCGACCTGGTCGCCGAGCACAAGGGCGTCGAGGTGGACCTGGCCAGGCTCGACCTGTCCGAACATGCCGTCTACGAGATGCTGCAGCGCGCCGACTCCATCGGGGTCTTCCAGGTGGAGTCCCGCGCCCAGATGGCCACCCTGCCCCGGCTGAAGCCGCGGGTCTTCTACGACCTGGTGGTTGAGGTGGCGCTGATCCGCCCCGGCCCGATCCAGGGCGGATCGGTGCATCCCTATATCAAACGGCGCAACGGCCTGGAGCCGGTCACCTATGACCACCCGTCGATGGAGCCGGCACTGCGAAAGACATTGGGAGTGCCGCTCTTCCAGGAGCAGCTGATGCAACTGGCGGTGGACTGCGCGGGTTTCACACCCGCCGAGGCCGACCAGTTGCGCCGGGCCATGGGGTCCAAGCGTTCCACCGCCAGGATGCGAGGTCTGCGGGACCGGTTCTACGCCGGTATGGCCGAGTTGCACGGCATCACCGGCGAGGTGGCCGACCGGATCTACGAGAAGCTGGAGGCATTCGCCAATTTCGGCTTCCCGGAGAGCCATTCGCTGTCCTTCGCCTCACTGGTGTTCTACTCGGCGTGGTTCAAGCTGCACCACCCCGCGGCGTTCTGTGCGGCGCTGTTGCGGGCCCAGCCGATGGGTTTCTACTCCCCGCAGTCGCTGGTCGCCGACGCCCGCCGGCACGGGGTGCGAGTGCGCGGGCCGGATGTCAACGCCAGCTTGGCCCACGCCACCCTCGAGAACGCCGGACTGGAGGTCCGGCTGGGCCTGGCGGACGTGCGTCACATCGGCACGCAACTCGCCCAGCGCATCGTTGACGACCGCGAGGCGGGCGGCCCCTACGCAACGCTGCTGGATCTGACCGGCCGGGTTCGGCTTTCGGTTCCCCAGACCGAGTCGCTGGCCACCGCGGGTGCGCTGGGATGCTTCGGCATCACCCGCCGGGAGGCGCTCTGGGCGGCCGGGGCCGCCGCCGCCGAGCGCCCCGACCGGCTGCCCGGGGTGGGTTCGTCGTCGCATGTTCCCGCGCTGCCCGGCATGAGTGCGACCGAACTGGCCGCGGCCGACGTCTGGGCCACCGGTGTCTCCCCGAACAGCTTTCCGACGCAGTTCCTGCGTTCCGACCTCGATGCGATGGGTGTCGTCCCGGCGCAGCGACTGGCGGCGGTTCCCGACGGCAGCCGGGTGCTGGTCGCCGGTGCGGTCACCCACCGGCAGCGACCGGCCACGGCGCGGGGGGTGACGTTCGTGAACCTCGAGGACGAGACCGGCATGGTCAATGTGTTGTGCACGCCGGGGGTGTGGGCGCGACACCGGCGGATCGCCCAGACCGCACCGGCGCTGCTGATCCGCGGCCGGGTTCAGAACGCCGGTGGCGCGGTGACGGTGGTGGCCGAACGGATCGGGCCGCTGGCCATGACGGTGCAGTCGCGGTCCCGGGATTTCCGCTAAGCCGTTAGCAAATGCCTGTAACCCTCATAAGTTGCGGCTGAGAAGTTGCTGACGATTACCCAAGCCGGTGGAGTTCCACCTGGGGATACGGATTTCACGCGTGCAGAAGGCCGAAAAGATCGGTTTAAGGAAGCCCGGACCGTGGGTACATTACGGGAGACGGAACCGTCACAGCACTGCCGCAGCAACGTCCGACCGGGGAGCACCGCCATGATGACCGAGACCGAAATGCAGTTGGCCATCTACGTCGAAGGCATTCTCCGCACCCGTGGCTACGCCGATGTCGCCAACACCGTTGCCAACATCGTCGGCATCGAGGCCGAACGTCGCGACCGGATGACGATGCGGCCCGGCATGGGTCTGCTCGACGCCTGCTGAAACCTCCGGTTCCCGCGCCAGGGGAACCTCCGTAGTCTTCTCGCATGACCCTTCACCTCTCCGCCGATGAAGTCCTGACCACCACCCGGTCGGTCCGCAAGCGTCTGGACTTCGACAAGCCGGTTCCCCGCGAGGTGCTGATGGAGTGCCTTGACATCGCTCTGCAGGCGCCCACCGGGTCCAACTCCCAGGGCTGGCAGTGGATGTTCATCGAGGATCCGGCCAAGAAACAGGCCCTGGCTCAGATCTACCGGGCCAACGCCACCCCGTACCTGGACCTGCCCAAGCGTGAGCACGGCGATATCCGCGACGAGCAGATGGACGCCGTGATGAACTCCGCGAAGTACCTCAACCAGAACATGGAAAAGGCCCCGGTCATGCTGATCCCCCTGCTGGACGGGCGGCCGGATAACGCGCCGGTCGGTATGCAGGCCGCCTACTGGGGGTCGCTGCTGCCGGCGGTCTGGAGCTTCATGCTCGCCCTGCGCGCACGCGGCCTCGGGACGGCGTGGACGACCCTGCACCTCGTCGGCGACGGGGAGCGGCAGGCCGCAGATCTGCTGGGGATCCCGTTCGCGGACTACACCCAGGGCGGGCTGTTCCCCATCGCCTACACCAAGGGCACCGATTTCAAGATGGCCAAGCGCCTGCCCGCCGAGCAGCTGACCCACTGGGACAGTTGGTGATTCGCGCTCACTGAACGTCGGCGGCCCCGGCGAAGCCGTGTTGGCGCCACGCCTCGTAAGCGGCCACCGCGGCGGCATTGGACAGGTTCAGCGACCGGCGCCCGGCAAGCATCGGGATCCGCACCTGTTCGGTCACGTGCGGGTCGGCCAGTGTCGCCTCGTCCAGGCCGGTCGGCTCCGGGCCGAACAGCAGCACATCCCCGGGCGCATAGCGGATCTCGGTGAACGAGCGCTCGGCGTGCGCGGTGAAGGCGAACACCCGGGCACCCCCGACTGCCGCCCACGCATCTTCCAGTGATCGGTGCACGGTGACCGACGCGAGGTCGTGGTAGTCCAGTCCGGCGCGGCGAAGTCTGGGCTCGGACAGGTCGAAACCGAGGGGCTCCACCAGATGCAACTCGCACCCCGTGGCGGCCACCATGCGGATCGCGTTGCCGGTGTTCGGCGCGATGCGCGGCGAGTGGAAGAGAATCCTGAACAACGGGCCGGTCTAACGGTCTCGCCGGTCGATCAGCGACTCGATCAGTCTCACGATCCGTCCTGCCCCACAGCGAGAAGGGTACCGCCGGGGCCGGCGCGGCGGCCGCTCTCGCCACGGGTGGGCTCAGACCGGCCCCGTGGTGGCGAGTCGGTGATCAAGATGTGCTCGCACCGTTGGCCATTCGGCCCCGATGATGCTGTAAACGCAGGTATCCCGCAACGAGCCGTGGGCCTGCGGGTGGCGATTGATCTGGTGACTACGCAGCACGCCGTCGAGCTTGGCTCCCAGCCGTTCGATGGCACGCCGGCTCGGGTGGTTGAAGAAATGCGTGCGGAACTCGACCGCTATGCAACCCAGCTCGTCGAAGGCATGGGCGAGCATCAGACGCTTCGCCTCGGTGTTGAGTGCGGTTCGCTGGACGCTCCTCCGATACCAGGTGGACCCGATCTCCAGGCGCCGGTTCGGTGCGTCGATGTTCAGGTAGGTCGTCATACCAACCGCGCGGTTGGTGACCGGGTCGATGACTGCGAAAGGGCACATGGTGCCACGACTCTGTTCGTCGAGTCGACGCGCGATTTCATCGCGCATCTGGGCGGGTTCCGGGATGACGGTGTACCAAAGCTTCCAGAGCTCGCCGTCCCGAACCGCCTCGCAGAGCGCGTCATGGTGGGCGGTTGAAAGCGGCTCGAGCCGTACGTGGCCGCCCTTCAGGATCACCGGTGTCGCCCAAGCGCCCATCAGCGCACGGTGTCCGGAGTCGGTCAGCGGCCGGTCACCGGCGGCTGGCCCGGGGTCAGCCCGAGTTCGTCGACGGCCACCTGATAGGCCATCGGTTGGCAGTTGGTGTCCAACGGGGTTTGATCCCCCGAGCAGTAAGGCTGGAAGATCCCCGCGGCGGCGTGCGGCGCGAACAGGACGGACGCCACGGCGAACAGCGCCGCTGTCAAAGTTCTGGTCATAACTCACGGTAGCTCAGGCCCGGGAGGATCGGCTAAGCGGCCTTCAATCGGATTCTCCAGCGCACCAATCCCAGGTAAAGAACGCTCAGGCCGGCCAGCATCGCCATGTCGAACCACCAACTCGACCCGGTGTGTTTCCACCACCGGTCCTTCGGCGTCAGCGGACCGGGCACCTGGTTGACCAGATCCACCGTCGACGCCGACGCGGCGAACCCCCACCGGGCCGGGGTGAACCACGAAAGCTGATCGAGCACCGGACGATTGGTGACCGGGACCATGCCGCCGGAGAACACCAACTGGCTCATGATCGCCACCACCAGCAGCGGCATGATCTGCTCATTGGATTTCGCGATCGCCGACAGCAGCAGGCCGAGACTGGCCGAGGCAACGCAGGTCGCGGCGATGGTGGCGAACAGTTCCACCGACGGGTTGCCCAGGGCGACCGCGCCCTGAGTGGGACCGCCCTTGCCCCACACCACGATCGACACCATGATCGCCGACTGCAGCACCGCGAACAGGGTGTAGACGCCCACCTTGGCCAACAGGTAGGCCGTCGTCGACAAACCCACCGCCTGCTCGCGGCGGAAGATGGCGCGTTCGCTGATCAGGTCCCGGATGGTCAGCGCGGTTCCCATGAACACCGCGCCGACGTTGAGGAACACCAGAATCTGGCCGGGTTCGTTGGGGGAGCCGCCCATCGGGTCGGGGATGCCGAAGCCGACGTCCCCCGGCACCGCCAGCGACAGCACACCCATGATGAACGGCAACAGCGCCAGGAAGAAGAAGTAGCCGCGGTCGGAGATGATCAGCCTGGCCTGGCGGCGCATGATGGTGGAGAACTGCCGGCGCAGGCTGGTGTGCACCGGCTCACCCAGATCCGACGGCGCCTCCATCGGCGGCGGCGGCGGCTGCGGACCGGTCAGCGCGAGATACCGGTCGTTGGCGGCCTGCGGGTCGCCGGCCACGGCGCTGAAGATGTCGGCCCAGTTCGTCGTTCCCATCGCGGGCCCGATCTCGGCGGGCGGCCCGCAGAACGCGGTCTTGCCGCCCGGCGCGAGCAGCAGCACCTGATCGCAGACATCCAGGTAGGTCAGCGAATGGGTGACCACCAGCACCACGCGGCCGGCGTCGGCCAGGTCGCGCAACATGGTCATCACCTGGCGGTCCAGCGCGGGGTCCAGGCCCGAGGTCGGCTCGTCGAGGATCAGCAGCGACGGCCCGGTCAGCAGCTCCAGGGCCACCGAGGCCCGCTTGCGCTGACCGCCGGACAGTTTGTCCACCCGGGTCTCGGCGTGCTGGGTCATCTCCAGTTCGGCCAGCACCTGTTCGACCACCTGCTGGCGGTCCTCGCGGGTGGTGTCCGGCGGCAGCCGCAACTCCGCGGCGTACATCAGGGCCTGGTTGACGGTCAGCTGTCCGTGCACCACGTCGTCCTGCGGCACCATCCCGATCCGGGACCGCAGTGAGGCGTAGTCGGCGTGGACGTTGTGGCCCTCGAAGCTCACCGTGCCGCTGGTCGGGTGGGTGTAGCCGGCGATGAGGCGGGCCAGGGTGGACTTGCCGGCGCCCGACGGGCCGATCACCGCGGTCAGGCTGCCGGGACGGGCGGTCAGCGAGATGTTCTCCAGCAGCGTCTTGTTGTTCTCGATGGTCCAGGTGACGCTGCGCACGTCCAGTCCGCCGGTCGCGGTGGCCGCCGCGGTGTCGGTGCGGCGCACCAGCGTCCCGCCGGCGAACTCCAGGTCGACGTTGCCGATGGTCACCACGTCGCCGTCGTTCAGCAGGGCGGTGTCGACGCGCGTGCCGTTGACGAACGTGCCGTTGATGGAACGGTTGTCGACGATCTCCGTCCCGCCCGGGGTGGGGATCAACGTGGCGTGGTGGCGCGACGCCAGCACGTCGGGGATGACGACGTCGTTGTCGGTCGACCGGCCGATCTTCAGCGATCCCGGCGGCGCCGGGGTCGACGATCCCGGCTTGAGGATCTTCAGCATCGAGGTGGCCAGGTTCGACGACCCCGTCGGGCGGACCGCGGAGGGCCCCATCTGGGTGGGTGCGGCGTCCGGTGCGGTCGGTGGCGACGGCGGTACGGTCAGCGGCCTGCTCGGCGGCGGTGGATAGGCCGGCGGCTGGGTCGGCGGCTGGGCGGGTGGATAGACGGGCTGCGGCCGCGAGCCGGGATACATCGGCCGCGAGGGCGGCGGCGGTGGGTAGGCCGGTTGCGTTCGGGGCTGCGGATACGCCTGGGCGATGATCTCCGTCGAGGTCTCCGGCGGCTGCCCGGCCGGGCCCCGGTGGCGGCCGAGTTCGAAGCTTACCGGCGGTCCGTCCGGGTTGCCGATGTTGATCGTCGTCCCGTCGGCGATGTCGGCTTCCTGGAGCCGGCGCCCACGCACGTACATCCCGTTGAGGGATCCGTTGTCCACCGCCATCCAGCGGCCTCCCCCCGCCGCGTGGGGGTCGAACCGCAGCACCAGATGGGCGCGCGACACCAGGGGGTGCGCGATGCGCACGTCGGCACGCAGGTCGCGCCCCACCACGACGTCGTTGCCGGGTGCGAAGGTGCGGGGCTGGCCGTTGTATCGGACGGTCAGAACGGGCGCGTTCATCGGCGCAATGCTAGGCGAACATCACAGCGGAGCCCCCGTGACCACGCAGTGCGTCCGGGTGTAGATCGTCGGCATGCACTTGTTGCAGTGGTCACAGATCGAGCGCACCGCGCCGTCGGCCCGGATGCGGTCGACCAGGTCCGGCTCGGCCAGCAGCGCCCGGCCCATCGCGACGAAGTCGAAGCCGGCGGCCATCGCCCGGTCCATGGTCTCCCGGTTGGTGACCCCGCCGAGCAGGATCAGCGGCATGGTCAACTCGCCGCGGAACCGCTCGGCGTCGCGCAGCAGGAAGCCGTCCCGGTAGGGGTACTCGCGGAGGAACCTGGTGCCGCTCATCCGGATGCCCCAGCGCAGCGGCGGGGCGAACGCGGCGGCGAACTCCTTGACCGGGGCCTCGCCGCGGAACAGGTACATCGGGTTGACCAGGGAACTGCCGGCGGTCAGTTCCAGCGCGTCCAGGCCGCCGTCGTCCTGAAGCCAGCGGGCCGTCTGCAGCGACTCCTCGATGCCGATGCCGCCGCGCACCCCGTCGGCCATGTTCAGCTTTGCGGTCACCGCGATCGCCGGAGTGCCGTCGCGGCCGACCTCCTCCCGCACGGCTCGCACGATTCCGCGGGCCACCTTGGCGCGGTTGGCCAGCGATCCGCCGAACTCGTCGGTGCGCCGGTTGATCAACGGCGACAGGAACGAACTGGCAAGGTAGTTGTGGCCGAGGTGGATCTCGACGGCGTCGAAACCGGCGTCGATGGCGTGGCGCGCCGCGGTCGCGTGGGCGGCGATCACCTCGTCGAGATCCCGGCGGGTCGCGTGCCGGGCGAACCGCATCGACAGCGGGTTGAAGAACCGCACCGGCGCCAGCGCGACGGCCTCGTTGGACCGGGCGTCGGCCACCGGCCCGGCGTGGCCGATCTGGGCGCTGACCGCCGCGCCCTCGGCGTGCACGGCCTCGGCCAGTCGGCGCAGACCGGGCACCGCCTCCGGGCGCATCCACAGCGCCGAGGCGTCGGTGCGCCCGCCCGGGCTCACCGCGCAGTAGGCGACTGTCGTCATGCCCACCCCACCGGCCGCCATCGCCCGGTGGAAGGCGATCAGGTCGTCGCTCACCAGCGCCCCGGGAGTGCGGGCCTCGAAGGTGGCCGCCTTGATGATGCGGTTGCGCAGCGTGATCGGACCCAGTCGCGCCGGGCTGAAGACGTCCGGTGCCGGGCTGGACACATCCGGAAAAGGGCCCATATGCAGAATGTAGCCGTGCCCGCGCAGACCCTGGACGGCAAGCTGACCCGCGACGAGATCTTCGCCGACCTCACCCGGCGGGTGGCCGCCCTCGCCGCCGCCGGTCGCACCCCCGGACTGGGCACCGTGCTGGTCGGCGACGACCCCGGCTCGCACGCCTATGTTCGGGGCAAGCACTCCGACTGCGCCAAGGTCGGGATCACCTCGATCCGCCGCGACCTGCCGGCCGACGCCTCCGAGGCTCAACTCGACGACGCCATCGACGAACTCAACGCCGACCCGGACTGCACCGGCTACATCGTGCAACTGCCGTTGCCGCGCCACCTCGACGAGAACGCCGCGCTGGAGCGCATCGACCCGGCCAAGGACGCCGACGGCCTGCACCCGATGAACCTGGGCCGCCTCGTGCTGGGCGAGCCGGCGCCGCTGCCGTGCACCCCGCGCGGCATCGTGGCGCTGCTGCGCCGTTTCGACGTGCCGATCGACGGCGCGCACGTGGTGGTGATCGGCCGCGGCATCACCGTCGGGCGCCCGCTGGGCCTGCTGCTCACCCGCAGGACCGAGAACGCGACAGTGACGCTGTGCCACACCGGAACTCGCGACCTCCCGGCGTTCACCCGGCAGGCCGACATCGTCGTCGCGGCCGCCGGGGTGCCGCACATGCTCACCGCCGGAATGGTCCGGCCCGGTGCGGCCGTCGTCGACGTCGGGGTCAGCCGGGTCGACGGGGTGCTCACCGGCGACGTGGCGCCGGGGGTGTGGGAGGTGGCCGGCCAGGTGTCGCCCAACCCGGGCGGCGTCGGCCTGCTGACCCGTGCGTTCCTGCTGACCAACGTCGTCGAGCGAGCCGAAGCCGCGCTGTGAGCGCGCGCGAGGTGGGCCGGGCCCAGTGGCCCATCCTGACCGTCGCGGGCATCTTCCTGATCGCTCTGGCGCTCGTCGCCGCCGGATTCTGGCGGCGCGGGGCGTTCCTGATCGGGGTCGGTGTCGGGGTGGCCGCCGCACTGCGACTGGTGCTGCCCGACGGCCGGGCCGGCCTGCTGGTGGTCCGCGACAAGCCCCTGGACTTCGCCACCATGACCACGATCAGCGCCATCATGATCTACACCGCCTGGACCATCGAACCCCTCGGGACGAGCTGAGCCGGGGGGTCAGCCCAGCAGTGCCCGCGCGCATACCGTGATGTACGGCAGCGCGATGCCCTGCGAATTCGCCAGCGCCGGGTGGGTGGCCAGTAGCGTCCGTACCTCGTCCAGCGTGCGGGTGCGCACCTCCGCCGGCGAGGTGATGCAGTAACTGCGCGAGGCGACGTAGTCGATCAGCGCCTCTCGCGTCACGTAATTCGTCCACTCCACCCGGTGGGTCTGCACGTCGGTGAACGGTTCGGGCAACACCACGGTGGCGTTGGCCCAGTCGTGTTCGAGCCCGACGATCCGGCCGAAGTCCCTGACCCACCCCAGGCGTTCGTCGCGGACATTCCACAGCAGGCCCAGCCGGCCACCGGGCCGTAGCACCCGTACCACCTCGGCCACCGCCCGTTGCGGGTCGAACCAATGCCACGCTTGGGCTACCAGGACCGCGTCAACGCTGTTGTCCGGCAACGGAATCTGCTCGGCGGTACCCAGCAGGGCGGGGGTCTCGGGCAGCGTCGCGCGCAGCACGTCGAGCAGTTCGGTGATCGGGTCGACCGCCACCACGTCAAGGTCGCGCTCGACCAGCCGGCTGGTGAGCTTCCCGGTCCCGGCGCCCAGGTCCAGCACATCGCGCACCGGGCCGCCGACGGCGGGGGACAGCAGCCAGTCGACGGCCGCCGGCGGGTAGGACGGCCGCCCGCGCTCGTAGGCGGCCGCCTGGGAGCCGAAGGACAGCGAGCGTTCCCTGCGACCGCCGTCGGCTGCCGTCATCTACCGCCGCCCGCCGGCCAGCGCCAGGGCCTCGCGGACCAGCCGGCCCACCGACTCGGTCTCGATCAGGAAACCGTCGTGGCCGTAGACCGACTCGACGACGTTGAGGCCCCCGCAGTTCGGCAGCAGTTCGGCCAGTTCCCGCTGCAGCCGCAGCGGGTAGAGCCGGTCGGAGGTGATGCCGCCGACCACGGCCGGCACCGGGCAGGACTGCAGGGCAGCGGCCACCCCGCCGCGACCGCGTCCGACGTCGTGGTTGGACAGCGTCTCGGTGAGCGCCACATAGCTGCCGGCGTCGAAACGGCGAATCAGCTTGGTGCCCTGGTGTTCCAGGTAACTCTGCACCGCGTAGCGTCCGCCGGTCAGCGGATCCTCCCGGTCATCCCCGCTGCCCTGGCCGTCATTGCCGAACCTGGTGTCCAGTTCGGCTTCGCCGCGGTAGGTGAGATGGGCGAACCGGCGGGCCAGTTGCAGACCGGAGTCCGGCGAGCGGCCGGTGCCGTGGTAGTCCCCGCCCTGCCAGTCCGGATCGGACTTGATGGCCGCGATCTGGCTGCTCTGGGTGCCGATCTGGTCCGCGGTGGCGCGCGCGCCGACCGCCAGCACCAGCGCTGCCCGCACCCGGTCGGGGTAGCCGATCATCCACTCCAGAGCCCGGGCGCCGCCCATCGACCCGCCGATCACCGCCGCCACCTCGGTGATGCCGAGGGCGGCCAGCGCGGCCACGTCGGCGTCGACCTGGTCGCGAACCGTGATCAACGGGAAGCGTGACCCCCAGGGCTTGCCGTCGCGGGCCAGCGAACTCGGCCCGGTCGAGCCGCGGCACCCGCCCAGCACGTTGGTGGCCACCGCGCACCAGCGGTCGGTGTCGATCGGCGCGCCCGGGCCGGTGATCCCGTCCCACCAGCCCGGCACCCGCGAGTCACCGGTCAGGGCGTGCAGCACCACCACGACGTTGTCCCGGTTGGGGGACAACTCGCCCCAGCGCTGAACCGCGATGGACACGTCGTCGATGACCGCGCCGTTCTCCAGCGTCAGTGGACCGATGTCCACGACGCCGACCTCGCCCTCCGCCGGGAGGGTCTCGACGCGCTCGAAGACTTCGCCCGGTCGTTCCTCTTCGCGCAAGCGCTCGTCGGAAATGGTCATGTCCGGATCTCTCAATGCGCCGCCACGGCGCTGGGTTCGGGGACCGCCCGGGCCGCGGCGAACCCCCGCTCCAGGTCGGCCAGGATGTCGTCGATGCCCTCCAGTCCGACGGCCAGTCGCACCAGCCCGGGGGTGACGCCGGTGGTCAGCTGCTCCTCGGCCGAAAGCTGCTGATGGGTGGTCGAAGCGGGGTGGATCACCAGCGATCGCACGTCGCCGATGTTGGCCACGTGGCTGTGCAGTCGAAGCGCGTCGACGAAGGCCTTTCCTTTCTCGACGCCGACCGGCCCCTCCCCGGCGAGTTCGAAGGACAGCACCGCCCCGGTGCCCCTGGGGGCCAGTTCCCGGCCCCGCTCGTACCACGGGGAGGTGGGCAGTCCGGCGTAGTTGACGCCGACCACCTCGGGGTGGCCGGCCAGGAACTCCGCCACCCGCAGGGCGTTGGCCACATGCCGTTCGATGCGCAGGCTCAGCGTCTCCAGTCCCTGGGCGATCAGGAACGCGTTGAACGGGGCCGGCGCCGACCCGAGGTCGCGCAGCAGTTGCACCCGGGCCTTGAGGGCGAACGCCGGGGCGCCGAGGTCGGCGAACACCACGCCGTGGTAGCTCGGGTCCGGTGTGGTGAAGCCGGGGAATCTGCCCGACGCGGTCCAGTCGAAGTTGCCGGAGTCGACGATCACCCCGGCGATCGCCGTGCCGTGGCCGCCGAGGTACTTGGTGGCCGAGTGCACGACGATGTCGGCGCCGTGGGCGATCGGCTGGATCAGATAGGGCGTGGCGATGGTGTTGTCCACGATCAGCGGAACCCCGTTGGCGTGCGCGACGCCGGCGACGCCGGGGATGTCGAGGATGTCGATCATCGGGTTGGAGATGGTCTCGCCGAAGAACGCCTTGGTGTCGGGCCGCACCGCGGCCTGCCAGGAGTCCAGGTCGTCGGGGTTCTCGACGAACGTGGTCTCGATTCCCAGCTTGGGCAGCGTGTGGTGGAACAGGTTGTAGGTGCCGCCGTAGAGGCGGGGGCTGGACACGATGTGGTCGCCCGCCCCGGCCAGGTTGAGGATCGCGAAGGTCTCGGCGGCCTGGCCGGAGGACAGCAGCAGGGCGGCCACTCCGCCCTCGAGGGCGGCGATGCGCTGCTCGACGACGTCGGTGGTCGGGTTCATGATCCGGGTGTAGATGTTGCCCGGTTCGGCCAGCCCGAACAGCGCGGCGGCGTGGTCGGTGCTCTCGAAGGTGTAGGACGTGGTCTGGTAGATCGGCAGCGCCCGGGCGCGGCTGGCGCTGTCCGGGCTTTGGCCTGCGTGGATCTGCTTGGTCTCGAAGGACCAGTCGGCGGGGTCGGTCGGGTTGGACATTTGAGAATGCTCCTTGGGTCGCTGGGCTGGAATTCACGAGGGGGGCGTCCGGCACGGGGACGAACGCGGGGGCGTGGATCAGCGACAGCGACACATTTGAGGGCTCCGCATCAGGTTTCCCTGTCTACTCGGGGGGCCCGTCATGGCGGACCCGCGCTTGCCGTGCAGCCGCCTGTCGGCTGCTCAACCTGGTCATCACCCAGGGCACCCCACCGCGGTTGGAGGGTTGCCGGCCAGCAAGCCGGGGCTTCGCGCTGGCACTCATGACCGATGCGAAGCGTATCGCACACCCGCGCCGCCTGGCCAGCCCAGTCGCCCCGTCGCCGGCCGGTCAACCCTTGTAATGTTGCGCCCAGCGAGCGACTGCTCGTCGGGCTGAGGAGGATGGGCGACTCAATGTCGAGCGGACGCAAGATCAAGGTCGAGGGCACCGTCGTCGAGCTCGACGGCGACGAGATGACCCGCATCATCTGGAAGCTGATCAAAGACACCCTGATCCTGCCGTACCTGGACATCGACCTGGAGTACTACGACCTGGGCATCGAGCACCGCGACGCCACCGACGACCAGGTCACCATCGACTCCGCCAACGCCATCCTCAAACACCACGTCGGCGTCAAATGCGCCACCATCACCCCCGACGAGGCCCGCGTCAAGGAGTTCAACCTCAAGAAGATGTGGCTCTCGCCCAACGGCACCATCCGCAACATCCTGGGCGGCACCATCTTCCGCGCCCCGATCGTCATCTCCAACATTCCGCGGCTGGTGCCCGGATGGACCAAGCCGATCATCATCGGCCGGCACGCCTTCGGCGACCAGTACCGCGCCA
>NZ_JBBATF010000046.1:0-18570 GCF_040398885.1 Mycobacterium sp.
GATACCGCCCTCGCGGTAGGTCAGGTCGGTGTGGCAGACCCCGCAGGCCTTGACGTCGACGACGACCTCGCCGGGTCCCGGATCCGGGATGACGACGTCGACCAGTTCGACAGGCTGGCCCTTGCTCCGTGAGATCACCCCGCGCACCGTCTGACTCATGGTCTCCGACCTTAGTCGGGATAGGTTGACGGAATGTCCGCACTCGACGCGATCGCCGACTGGCCGGTGCCCACCGCCGCCGCGGCGGTGGTGGGCGATGCCGGGGTGCTGGCCCGTTACGGCGACACCTCGAAGGTGTACCGCCTGGCATCGGTGACCAAGCCGTTGGTCGCGCGGGCATCGCAGGTCGCGGTCGAGGAAGGCGTGTTCGATCTGGACACCCCCGCCGGGCCGCCGGGATCCACGGTTCGCCACCTACTGGCCCACGCCTCCGGCTTGGCCATGTCCTCCGCCGGGGTGCAGGCCCTCCCGGGCACCCGGCGGATCTACTCCAACCACGGGTTCGCGGTGCTGGCCGAGACCGTCGCGGCCCGGTCGGGCATCGAGTTCGGCCGGTACCTGACCGAAGCGGTCTTCGAGCCACTGGGCATGTCGGCCTCCGGTCTGGACGGCGGTGCGGCGGCGGCCGGTTTCGGGGCGTTCTCGACGGTGGCCGACCTGGCGGCTTTCGCCGGGGACCTGCTCAACCCGCGCCTGGTGTCGGCCCAGATGCACGCCGAGGCCACCAGTGTGCAGTTCCCGGGCCTGATCGGCGTGCTGCCCGGATTCGGGATGCAACGACCCAACGACTGGGGCCTGGGTTTCGAGATCCGGGACGGCAAGTCCCCGCACTGGACCGGAACGGCCAACTCGCCGGGCACCCACGGGCACTTCGGCCAGTCCGGGACCTTCCTGTGGGTCGACGGCGGTCTTGCCCTGGTGGTGCTCACCGACCGGGACTTCGGTGACTGGGCCAAACCGCTGTGGCCTGCGCTGTCGGACCGGGTTCTGGCCGAATTCAAGTCGGACTAGCGCAACAAGGGTCCCAAGGGGCACAATAGACACGTTCGACACAACTGCATCTTCTGCAAACACCAGGTCGTTGGGGAAGACGTCCCTAGTGGAGCCGAAGGAGTAGTGATGCGTGCGTCGAACCAGTTCGCCGACGCGACGACAGGCGTGGTGTACGTTCACGCCTCGCCCGCGGCGGTCTGCCCACATGTCGAGTGGGCGTTGTCGTCGACCCTCGGAGCGGGGGCGAACCTGAAGTGGACCCCGCAGCCGGCGATGCCCGGGCAGCTGCGTGCGGTCACCAATTGGGTCGGGCCGGTCGGCACCGGTGCCCGGCTGGCCAGTGCGCTGCGGTCCTGGTCGGTGCTCCGGTTCGAGGTCACCGAGGATCCCAGCCCCGGCGTGGACGGCCAGCGGTTCTGCCACACCCCGCAGTTAGGTCTGTGGAGCGGCGCGATGAGCGCCAACGGCGACGTCATGGTGGGCGAGATGCGGCTGCGCACCCTGATGTCGGCCGGAGCCGACACGCTGGCCGCCGAACTGGACACCGTGCTGGGAACGGCATGGGACGACGCTCTCGAGCCCTACCGCGACGGCGGCGATTCCGGTGAAGTCAGTTGGCTCAACCGCGGGGTCGGGTAGCCGTCAGGGCGGCGCCCAGCGACACGATGGCACCACCCAGTGCCATCCCGCCGACCACGTCGCTGAGGATATGTGCCCGCGAGTACAGGGCCAGGAAGGCGACGCACAGGACACCGGCCACCACCACGGCGGCCAGGGCCGCCCTGGCCGCCGCGCCGCGACCCACACCCAGGCAGACCGCGATCATCCCGAGCAGGGTCGCGGCCCCGGTGACATGTCCGGACGGGAACGAATGCGCGTAGTCCGTCAGCGAGCCGTCGTGCAATGCCGCCAGGGTGGCCTCCGAACGCCCGAATACCGACTTGAACGTCTCCTCCACCAGGACACCGGCCCCGACTCCACCGGTGACCAGCGCAAGGGGCAGCACCGACCGGGCGCGCAGTGCCAGCAGGGTTCCCCCCGCCACACCGGCGGTGGCGACGTGCAGGGGCCGGCCCAGATAGCCGAAGGCGGAATCGGCTTTCACCCGCCACCGCTCGGAGCGGTGAGCGTCCAACCATCGCTCGACGGCGTCGTCGGAGGCTGTCACCCAGTCCGCGTCGACCTGCAGGGCCAGGATCAGCAAGACCGCGAACAACGCGGCTGAGAGCATCAGCAGCCCGCCGCGGGCTTTACCGCTCACGGGGCTGTCGTTCCGCAGGTTGTCATCGCGCCCGCGGAACCAGGATCTTCAGCGCCCCGGGCACCGCCGAGATCTGGGCCGGCAGCGGGCAGGCGTAGTCGCCGTCGGCGTAGGCGTTGATACCCGCCGATTCCACCGTGACGGTGCGGGCCCGGTCGGTGCTCACCTCGTCGAGGTCCACGTGGGTGCCCTTGAACACGGTGGGGAACAGGCGGATGAGTGCGGCGCGGGAGGCGGTGTGAACCATGGTGACGTCGAGCAGTCCGTCGGTATGGTCGGCGTCCGGGCAGATCCGCATGCCGCCGCCGTAGGACCGGGTGTTCCCGAACGCCGCCAGGGTGAGATCGGTGACCAGTTCCCGTTCGCCGTCGAAGACCAGCCGGAAGGGCAGCAGGCGCAACTGCGACAACTCGGCGACGATCGCGAGGTTGTAGCGCATCCGGCCGTGCGGCCAGCGCATCCGGTTGACCCGGTCGCTGACCAGCGAGTCGAAACCGGTCGCCGCGACGGTGCCGAACCACGAACTGCTGCCGTCGGATCCGTTGATCAGGCCGAGGTCCACGGTCTCGGTATGCCCGGCGGCGATGATGTCGACGGCTGCGGCCGGGTCGCCGGTCGGGATGGCGTACTCGCGGGCGTGGTCGTTACCGGTGCCGGCCGGGACGATTCCGAGCGGAATGTCGTTGCGCGCCAGCGCTTGTAGCGCCAGTCGGATGACGCCGTCGCCGCCGACCACGACCAGTGCGTCGGTGCCGTCACGCACGGCCTCGTCGACCAGTTCGCGGGCGTGTTCGGCGTCGCGGCCGACGATCCCGAGGACGTCGATGCCGAGTTCCTGAAACCGCGCCACCGCTCTCTCGGCGGCGTGCGCGGCGTTGCCGTGTCCGGCCTTCGGGTTGGTCAGGACGGTGACCCTGGACAATGTCACGGAATGAGCTTGCCGGGGTTGAGGATTCCCGCTGGATCAAGAGTCCGCTTGACCGCGCGCAACACCTGCACACCCAGTTCCCCGATCTCGGCGGGCATCCAGTGCCGGTGGTCGGCGCCGACGGCGTGGTGGTGGGTGATGGTCCCGCCGTTGGCGACGATCGCGTCGCAGGCCGCCGCTTTGGCGGCGCGCCACTGCTCGATGGCGTCGCCGCGCTGTCCCGCGACGACGGTGAAGTACAGGCAGGCGCCGGTGGGATAGACATGCGAGATGTGGCACATCACCAGAGCGCTTGTGCCGCTCGCGCCCAGCGCCCCGGTCAGCGCCTCGGTGACCGCGGACTTCAACGCCGACAGGTTCGACCAGCTGGTCGCGGTCTCCAGGGTCTCGCACAGGGCGCCGGCACGCAGCAGCGAGTCCCGCAGGTAGGGGGCGTCGAAACGGCCCTGCTCCCAGGCCTTCGCGGGCCGATCGCCCAGCGAGGTCCCGCCGTGCGCCGCCAACACCTCCCGGGTCTCGGCATGGCGGCTCTGAGCGTGGGCGGCCGTGCCCTCGAAGACGGTGATGCCCAGGCAGCCGCCGGTGATGCTCTGTTCGCCGATGCTGTGCGTGGTGGCCAGGTTCACCCCGGTCTCGACCTCGTCGGACAACCGCAGCACGGTGGCTCCGGTTCCGGTCTGGGTGACCGCGCGCAGGGCCTCGGCGCCGGTGGCGAAGTCCGGGAACGACCACGCCTCGTGGCGAACGGCTTCCGGAACCCGGTGCACCCGAAGCCTGACCCTGGTGATGACGCCGAAGACGCCCTCCGAACCGCAGAACAGTTCCCGCAGGTCCGGTCCGGCGGCCGAGGCCGGCGCGCGGCCCAGGTCGAGCGGGCCCGCGGGGGTGAGGACACGCATGCCGGCGACCATGTCGTCGAACCGGCCGTAGCCGGCCGAGTCCTGGCCGGAGGAGCGCGTCGCGGCGAAACCGCCGATGCTGGCGAACCGGAAACTCTGCGGGAAGTGACCCAGCGAGAAACCGTGCTCGCCGAGCAGGCTCTCAGCCTGCGGCCCGGTCACGCCGGCGCCGAGTTCGGCTTCGCCGGAGATCTCGTCGAGCCGGTGCAGGGCGTCGAGTCGGCGCAGGTCCAGGCTGACCACGGCCTCGAACTCACCGCGGATCGGGTCGAGCCCGCCGACCACGCTGGTGCCGCCACCGAAGGGCACCACCGCAATGCGGTGCCGAGAGCAGTAGCCCAGGATCGCGGCGACCTCGTCCTCGCCGCCGGGCAGAAGCACCGCGTCGGGGGCATCCTGCTGGATCTGCTTGCGGCGCAGAAGATCCGGCGTGGACTTCCCGCCGGCGCGCAGCAGGCGGTCACGGTCGCCGGTGCGCAGGTGCTCCCGGCCCACGATCCCGGCCAGGCCGTCGCGGTGTTCCCGCGGCAGCGCCGACGGGGCCGGTCGCACCGCGTCGATCCCCGGCCCCGCAACCTCCTCGCCGGTGAGGCCGAGGGCCTGGACGAGCAGCGCCCGGATGCCCGCGGACAACGGCCTGGCCAGACCGGGATCCCCCCAGGCGTCCCAGGCCATCGGAGGCGACAGGTCTCCGGTATCGGTGTCGGCCACGGGTTACAGTATTACCAATTCCCGTGGCCATGAACACCGCTCTCAACGCCCGACGGCGCACCGCCGAGCTGACCGCGCTCGGCGATGCCCGCGGTGTCGACGTCGTGGTGATCGGCGGCGGCATCACCGGGACCGGCATCGCCCTGGACGCGGCCGGCAGGGGTCTGTCGGTGGTCCTGGTGGAGAAACACGACCTGGCGTTCGGCACCAGCCGGTGGAGTTCCAAGCTGGTGCACGGAGGCCTGCGCTACCTGGCCGGCGGCAACGTCGGCATCGCCCGGCGCAGCGCCGCCGAGCGCGGAATCCTGATGTCCCGCAACGCCCCCCATCTGGCCAGGGCGATGCCGCAGCTGGTCCCGCTGCTGCCGTCGATGAGCCGGGGCCAGCGGATGCTGACGCGGGTCGGGTTCCGGGCCGGCGACGTCCTGCGCGTGCTCGCCGGAACGAGGTCCTCGGTGCTGCCCCGGCCACGCCGGATCGGTGTGGGCGAGGCGGTGGCCCTGGCCCCGGCGGTGCGCCGCGCGGGTCTGGACGGCGCGCTGCTGGCCTACGACGGCCAGCTGATCGACGACGCCCGGCTGGTGGTCGCGGTGGCCCGCACGGCCGCCCGACACGAGGCGATCATCCTGACCCGGGTCGGGGCCTCCCACGCCACCGGGTCCTCGGTGCGGCTCACCGACGAACTGACCGGCGAGAGTCTGGACCTCGCGGCGCGGGCGGTGATCAATGCCACCGGTGTGTGGGCGGCCGAAGTGGACTCCTCCATCAAGCTGCGGCCCAGCCGGGGGACCCACCTGGTTTTCGACGCCGCCTCGTTCGGCAATCCGACTGCGGCGCTGACCATTCCGATACCGGGGGAGATCAACCGGTTCGTCTTCGCGATGCCCGAGCAACTGGGCCGGGTGTATCTCGGCCTGACCGACGAGGAATCGCCGGGCCCGATCCCGGACGTGCCGGAGCCCACCCCCGGTGAGGTGAGCTTCCTGCTCGACACCGTCAACACCGCGTTGGAGACGGCGTTGACGCCCGCGGACGTGACGGGTGCGTATGCGGGGTTGCGGCCTCTGATCGACGCCGGGGAGGGCCGGACCTCGGATCTGTCGAGGGATCACGCCGTCCTGGAGTCCGGCGACGGCTTGTTCAGCATCGTCGGCGGCAAGCTCACGGAGTACCGGTTGATGGCCGAGGATGTGCTGGACCGGGCCGTCGCCGCGCGCGGGCTGGGTGGGGGGCCGTGCCGCACGCGTGACCTGCCACTGGTGGGTGCTTCACCCACTCCCGTTGCGGCACAGGGCCTTCCGGCATCCCTGGTGGCCCGCTTCGGGGTCGAGGCGGCCCACGTCCTCGCCTCGGCGCGTTGCGAGCGGCCGACGGAGAAGGTGGCCGGGGGCATCGACGTGACCCGTGCGGAGTTCGAATTCGCGATCAGCCATGAAGGGGCGATGGACGTCGGGGACATCCTGGACCGTCGCACCCGCATCGGCCTGGTGGACGCCGACCGGGAACGGGCCGTGGCCGAGGCCGGGGAGATGCTCGCCGCGGCCCACTGAGTGCCGAACCCGACGAAATGGCGCGTTCTACTCGCACTTACGCGCCCAAATGTCGGTTTGGGCGCGGGGGAGGCGGGGCTACAGCGGGATATTCTTGTGCCGTCCGCGCCGGTGCGGCGCCTCGGCCAGCGCCTCGGTCAGTCTGCTGCGGGTGTGCGCCGGGTCGATCTTCTCGTCGACCACACCGATCTCGATCGCGCTGTCCACCCCGCCCGTGATGCGCTCGTGCTCGGCGGCCAGCTCCTCGTGCAGGGCCTCCCGCTCGTCGTCGGGGGCGGCGGCCAACTTCTTCTTGTGCAGGATGCCGACCGCGGCCTTCGCGCCCATCACCGCCACCTCGGCGTCCGGCCAGGCGAACACCTTGGTGGCGCCCAGGGAGCGGGAGTTCATCGCGATGTAGGCCCCGCCGTAGATCTTGCGGGTCACCAGGGTGACCCGGGGGACGGTGGCCTCGCCGAAGGCGTGCAGGAGTTTGGCGCCGCGACGCACCACGCCGCCCCACTCCTGGTCGACGCCCGGAAGGTAGCCCGGCACGTCGACGACCACCACCAGCGGTATTCCGAACGCATCGCACAGCCGGACGAAACGTGCTGCCTTCTCGGCGCTTTCGGAGTTCAGGCAGCCGCCCAGGCGCAGCGGGTTGTTGGCCAGGACCCCGACGGTACGGCCGGACAGCCGGCCCAGGCCGACCACCATCGACGGCGCCCACTTGGCCTGGAACTCCTCGAAGGGCGAATCGGAGTCCAGCAGCGCCTCGACCAGGGGATGCACGTCGTAGGCCCGCCGCGCCGACTCCGGCAGCAGGGCGTGCAGGTCGACTTCGCCGGCCTCGGCCTTGCTGCGGTCGAAATGGCCCTGCCGGCAGAAGTACCCGACCAGCCGGCGGCCACGGACGTAGGCGTCCGCCTCGTCGTCGGCGACGACGTGGCACACACCGGACTTCTTGTGATGGGTGTCCGGCCCGCCGAGCGACTCCATGTCGACGTCCTCGCCGGTGACGCTGCGGACCACGTCGGGTCCGGTGACGAACACACGCCCCTCCGGGGCCATGATCACCACGTCGGTCAATGCCGGGCCGTAGGCGGCGCCGCCGGCGGCGAAGCCGACCACCACCGAGATCTGCGGAACGTGGCCGGACGCCCGGATCATCGCCTCGAAGACCAGTCCCACCGCGTGCAGGGCGCGCACGCCCTCGGCCAGTCGGGCCCCGCCGGAGTGCCAGAGGCCGACGATCGGGCTGTTCTCCTCGATGGCCAAGTCGTAGGCGTCGACGATGTGCCGGCAGCCGTCCACGCCCATCGCGCCGCCCATGACGGTGCCGTCGGTGCAGAAGGCGATGGTACGCAGACCGTTGACGGTGCCGGCCGCCGCCAGCACGCCCGATCGGTCGCGTTCGTGCAGCAACTCGACGGTGTCCTCGTCGAAGAAGTTCCGAAGGCGCAGCAGTGGGTCGCGCGGGTCGCACTTCTCGCCGACTGCGTCGGGAGCCATGATGGTCATCCGAACCTCCTGTTCAGGCCAAGCCTGGTTAGTACTTGCCGAACGCGATCGCGACGTTGTGTCCCCCGAAGCCGAACGAGTTGTTCACCGCGTACCGGTAGTCGCCCTGACGAGGTTCGCCGGACACCACGTCGAGGTCGATCTCCGGGTCGAGATTGCGGAGGTTGAGCGTCGGCGGGATGACGCCGTCGCGCAACGCCAGCACGGTGAGGATCGACTCCACCGCACCCACCGCGCCGACCGAGTGGCCCAGCGCCGACTTGGGCGCGTAGACCGCCGGCTGGTGTCCGCCCATCGCCCTGTTGATCGCCCTGCCCTCGGCGACGTCGCCCACCGAGGTTCCGGTGGCGTGGGCGTTGACGTGGCCGATGTCGCCGGGTTGCAGTCCGGCCAGTTGCACCGCGCGGGTGATCGCCTGGCCGGCCTGCTCGCCGTTGGGATCCGGCGCCACGATGTGGTGGCCGTCGGAGGTCACCGAGGCCCCCATGACGCGGCCCAGGATGGTGGCTCCGCGGGCTTTGGCGTGCTCCTCGGTCTCGATCACTATGAGCGCGGCGCCCTCCCCGAACACGAAGCCGTTGCGGTCCCGGTCGAACGGCCGGCAGGCGCCGGCCGGGTCGTCGTTGCTGGTGGAGAGCACGATGCGCATCTGGGCGAACCCGGCGATGGGCACCGCCTCGATCTTGGTCTCGACGCCGCCGCAGACCGCGATGTCGGCCTCGCCGTAGACGATGTTGCGCCAGGCGTTGGCGATGGCCTCCGAGCCTGACGCGCACGCCGAGATGGCCGTGCACACACCGGCCTTCGCCTTCAGTTCCAGACCGATGACCGCGGCCGCCCCGTTGGGCATGAACTTCTGGACCACCAGCGGGGACACCGCGCGAAGGCCCTTGGCCCGCATCCCGTCGTAGGCGAACAGCAGTTCCTCCGAGGAACCCATGCCGGTTCCCACCGACACCATCAGGCGTCGGGTGTCGACCTCCGGCGCGCCGGCGTTCTGCCACGCCCGGCGGCCGACGACGATCGCCATCTTCTGCAGATAGGACATCCGGCGGAGTTCGACCTTGTCGAGTTCGCTCTCGAAGTCCTCCAGCAGATGCCCGCCGATCCGCACCGGGAGGTCGTACTCGTCGACGAACGGGTCGTCGAGTGTGCGGATGCCGGATTGTCCGTCCAGGAGCCTTTTCCAGGTGCTCTCAGCGTCGGTCGCGAGCGCGGTCGTCATGGCAATGCCGGTGACGACCACGTCCGGAAGACCGTTTCCCGTTGTCAGCATCGGTGAAGCCCGGTCCTTCCCCCGTGTCAGTACCGTCCGAAGGCCAGCGCGACGTTGTGCCCGCCGAAACCGAACGAGTTGTTTATCGCGTACTGGTAATCGCCGTACCGCGGTTCCCCGGCCACGACGTCGAGGTCGATCTCGGGGTCGGGCGTCTCGTAGTTCAGCGTCGGCGGGATGACGCCGTCGCGCAGAGACAGAACCGTGAGGATCGACTCCAGGGCGCCCACCGCACCGATGGAGTGGCCCAGCGCGGACTTGGGCGCGTACACGGCGGCCTGCTCGACCCCGGCGACCCGGATGGCGTTGGCCTCCGCGGTGTCGCCGATCGGGGTGGCGGTGCCATGGGCGTTGACGTGATGAATGTCCTTGGCGGACAAGCCCGCCAACTCCATCGCCCGCGTCATCGCCCGGCCGGCCCGCGCACCGTCGGGATCCGGCGCCACCATGTGGTAGGCGTCGGAGGTGATGCCCGCGCCCAACAGCCGGGCCAGTGGCTTGGCGCCACGAGCCTTGGCATGCTCCTCGGTCTCGATGATCATCATCGCGCCGGCCTCGCCGAACACGAAGCCGTCGCGATCCTTGTCGAACGGCCGGGAGGCGCGTTCGGGCTCATCGTTGCGGGTCGACATCGCACGCATCATCGAGAACGCCGCGATCGGCAGCGCCTCGATCATGCCCTCCACGCCACCGCAGACCACCATGTCGGCGTCCCCCATGACGATGTGCCGCCAGGCGTGGGCGATGGCCTCCGAACCCGACGAACAGGCCGAAACCGGGGTGATGACCCCGGCGCGCGCCCCGAGATCGAGGCCGACGACCGCGGCGGCGCCGTTGGGCATGATCATCTGAACGGCCAGTGGCGAGACCTTTCGGGGACCGCCCTCGTTCATCAGGTCGTAGGTCTCGACGATCTTCTCGCCGCCACCCAGGCCGGTGCCGATCACGACCGCGAAGCGGTCCGGGTCGACTTCGGGGGCGCCGGCGGCGTCCCACATCTTCCTACCGAGGTATTTGGACATCCGCTGGACATACGACATGCGTCGCATCTCCAGGCGGCCCATGTGGTCGTCGACCGGATCGACGAGGTGCCCGCCGATCCGCACCGGCAGGTCCCACTTGGTGACGAAGTCGTCCTCGAGGACCCGGATGCCGCTCTCCCCGGCCAGCAGGGCCTTCCAGGTGGTGTCGATGTCGGCGCCGAGCGCCGTGGTCGCCTCGACGGCGGTCACCACGACGTTCGGGAAACCCCCGTTGGCGGTTGACGGCCTCGGAGAGGATCCGGCAGACACCGTCACGACTCCGACGAGAACTTCTCGCGCAGGGCGGCGGCGGCCTCGGGGTTCTCTTCTTCCAGCTTCTGGATGTAGGAGACGACGTCGCCGACGGTGCGCAGCCCGGCCAGGTCCTCGTCCGGGATCTTCACGCCGTACTTGTCCTCGGTCTGAACGGCGATCTCGACCATCGACAGCGAGTCGATGTCCAGATCGTCGACGAAGGACTTCTCCGGGGTGACCTCGGAGGGCTCGATACCGGTGACCTCTTCGATGATCTCGGCGAGACCGGCGATGATTTCGTCCTGACTGGCGGCCACTTGGTGGCTCCTTCCCTTTTGTTTACCTGACTGTGCTTACTTGACTGCTCGTTACTTGACTGCTCGTTACTGGACTGCTCGTTACTGGACTGCGGTTGTTGGGTTTGTCCTGGCGGGCTGGCCTACAGGCCGGCCGTCCCGTCCAGATCTGCGGGTGTCTTGACGGCAAGCGTCGTGACGCCCCGAAGTTCTCGTTTGGCGATGCCGGTCAGAGCGCCCGCGGGCGGGAACTCGACGATCGCGCTGGTGTTGAGCGTGCGCATGGTCTCGGTGCACAGGTCCCACCGGACCGGGCGGGTGAGCTGGGCGACCAGTTTCTCCATCGCGTCGGCGCCGGAGGCGACCGGCCGGCCGTCGGCGTTGGACAGCAGCGTGACGGTGGGGTCGTTCGCGCTGACCTCGGCGGCCGCGGCGGCGTAGCCGTCCAGCGCCGAGGCCATGTAGTGGGTGTGGAACGCCCCGGCGGTGGCCAATTGGCGCACCCTCGCCTTGGCCGGCGGGTCCTCGGCCAGCTTCTCCAGCGCCGACAGGGCGCCGGCGGCCACGATCTGCCCGGCCGCGTTGCGGTTGGCCGGGATCAGCTCGAGGGCATCCAGCCGGGCGAGGACCTCGGCCTCGTCGCCGCCGAGCACCGCGGACATGCCGGTCGGCTCGGCCGCGCAGGCCTTGGCCATCTCCGCGCCGCGGACGGCGGCCAGCTTGACCGCCTCGTCGGGGGAGATGACCCCGGCGATCGCGTAGGCCGCGATCTCGCCGACCGAGTGTCCGGCCACGACCACCTGTGCGGGCAGCCCCCGGCCGGCCAGCTCCGCGTGGGCGAGCAGGGTGGCCGCGACGACCAGCGGCTGGGTGACGGAAGTGTCGGTGATCTCCTCGGCGGTCGCCGTGGTCCCCAGTGCGACCAGATCCAGGCCGCTGATGTCCGACCAGGCGGCAAGCCGGTCGGCGGCACCCGGCAGTTCCAGCCACTCGGAGAGCATGCCGGGAGTCTGGGAACCCTGCCCGGGGGCGAGGAAGGCGATCACATCTCTAAGAGAACACTGTGAACGCCGATTTGCGGGGTGTAAAGGATTATGAACCTTGTCTTAGGTTTTTGTTGAGACCCTACAAATTCGGCCCCGGATGCGACTTCGGAGACGCATTTCCCGCGATCTAATCCACCCGGCCCAGACCCACCAACGGCGAGGTGAGCTGGGGCGCGGGGCCGTTTGCACTGCTCTGTGGTGTGGTTGTCGGGGAGGCCGGATAGCCCAGCCGCCCGACCGTCCGGGCCACCCGCAGCACGTAGGCGTCCCGGGGGATGGTGGGATCACGCCCGGTGAAGTCGGTGATCCGCCTGAGGCGGTAACGGACCGTATTTGGATGAACGAACAGTCTTCGGGCGCACGCCTCGATGGCACCGCCGCTGTCGAGGTAGGCGTCGAGCGTCTCCGACAGCGCGGGACCGGCGTCGGCGAGGGGCCGGGTGACGTCGTTGTACAGCGCGGCGACCGCCGAGGTGTCGCCCAGCAGGGCGCGTTCGGGCAGCAGTTCGCGCGCCGAAACCGGCCGCGGCGCTCCGGCCCATCCCGCGACGGCGTTCATGCCCGAGATCGCCTCGCCGGCGCTGAGATGGGCCGCCGTCAGCATCGGCGCGGTGGGCCCGATCACCACCGGGCCGTCGGAGAAAGCCCGGGCCAGGTCGTTGAAGAAGCGGTCCGTGGGCGACAACGGGCCGGAGATGATCGCGATCAGCCAGGTCCCGTGGACGTCGGCAAGGGCGGCCCGGTCGTGCCGGCGGGCGGCGGCGCGGACGTCCTCGCCGGCGTATTCCTCCCGGCCCGGCGGGGGAGTGCCGACCACCACCGTCGCCGGAGCGGTGGTGTCCCAGTTCAGTGCGGCCGCACGGGAGAGCAGTTCGGGGCCGGTGTCGCCGCGGACCACCGCGTCGACCACGCTGGCCTCCATCCGGCTGTCCCAGGACCCGCGCGCCTCGGCGGCGTCGGCGTAGGCGCTGGCCGCGGCGAAGGCCAGGTCGCGGCTGTAGCGCAGGATGCCGACCGTCAGCGCGGTCAACTGCGCCTCGTTGCGGGCCACCATCGGGACGACCTCTTCGAAGTACTCCATCGTCACCCGGACCATGTCCACCGTCTGCGCCAGCGCTATCTTGCGGGTCAGGTCCTGGGGCACCAGTTCGAAGGCCTGTGCCGTGTAGCCGACCTGGCTGGCCGGGTTGCGGACCCACTCGGCGAAGTTGACCACCGCGGCCTGCACCACCAGTTGCACGCTGGCCCGTTGGGAGGCTTCCAGGTCGGCGAAGAACGGCAACCGTTTCTCCATGGCCTGCACGGCCTCGGTGGCCAGCCGCCCCGAGCGCCCCTTGAGCCTGCGCAGCGTCGACTCCGGTATGTCCTCGAGCAGTTCCAGCGGAGACCTCCGCTGCTCGAGGAACGGGTTGTCGGCCATAGATAGAAGCTACGCCAGATTTTGGCGGAAACAGCCAACCCGGCTTCGGCTTACGCGACCCCGGGATCGGAGGTCTGTTCCGGCGCGGCCAGCACGTCGTCGATCCGGTATTCCCGGGCCGCGGCGACGGCCACCGACGGGTCGATCTCGCCGTCGCGGGCCAGCGCCTCGAGCACCGCCACGACCACCGACTCGGCGTCGGTGTTGAAATAGCGGCGGGCCGCCGGCCGGGTATCGGAGAAACCGAAGCCGTCGGTGCCCAGCGTGAGGTAGGTGCCCGGCACCCACTGCCGGATCTGGTCGGGAACCGCCCGCATCCAGTCCGAAACCGCCACCACCGGGCCGGCGGTCCGGCCGAGGGCTTCGGTGACGAACGGGGTGCGGGGCTGCCGGTCCGGATGGCGCAGCCGCTCCCTCTCCACGGCCAGCCCGTCGCGGTGCAGTTCGTTCCAGCTCGTCACCGACCAGACATCGGCGGCGACGTCCCAGCGCTGCGCGAGCATGTCGGCGGCCCGCAGCGCGTCGGGCATCGACACCCCCGACGCCAGGATCTGCGCCACGTTGTTGCGCTTCTCGGCCGCGGCCCGGAACCGGTACATGCCGCGCAGCAGACCCTCGACATCGAGGTTCTCCGGTTCGGCCGGCTGAGGGTAGGGCTCGTTGTAGATGGTGATGTAGAAGTAGACGTTCTCCGGGTCGTCCCCGAACATGCGGGCCAGTCCGCTCTCCACGATGTAGGCCAGCTCGTAGGCGAACGCGGGGTCGTAGGCCACCACGGCGGGGTTGGTGGAGGCCAGCAGCTGCGAGTGGCCGTCGGCGTGCTGCAGCCCCTCACCGGTCAGTGTGGTCCGCCCGGCGGTCGCGCCCAGCACGAAGCCGCGGGCCATCTGGTCGGCGGCCGCCCAGAAGCTGTCGCCGGTGCGCTGGAACCCGAACATCGAGTAGAAGATGTAGACCGGGATCATCGGCTCGTTGTGCGTCGAGTAGGACGTGCCCACCGCGGTGAAGGATGCGCACGAACCCGCCTCGTTGATGCCCTCGTGCAGGATCTGGCCGGTCGGGCTCTCCTTGTAGGCCAGCATCAGCTGGGCGTCGACGGCGGTGTAGAGCTGGCCGTTGCGGTTGTAGATCTTCAGGGTGGGGAACCACGAGTCCATCCCGAAGGTGCGGGCCTCGTCGGGGATGATCGGAACGATCCGCTTGCCGACGGCGTTCTCGCCGCTTTCGCGGAGCAGTTCCTTGAACACCCGCACCGCCGCCATCGTGGTGGCCACCGCCTGGTTGCCCGAGCCGCCCTTGAGCGGCTTGTAGACGTCGCGCGCCGGCAGCGTCAGGGCCTTGGAGCTGTTGCGCCGCTGCGGTAGGAACCCGCCCAGCGCGGTGCGCCGGTCCAGTAGGTAGCGGATCTCCGGCGCGTCCGGACCCGGGTGGTAGTACGGCGGCAGGTAGGGGTTGCCCTCGAGTTGGGCGTCGGTCACCGGGATGCGCATGGCGTCGCGGAAGTCCTTGAGGTCTTGCAGCGCAAGCTTTTTCATCTGATGGGTGGCGTTGCGGCCCTGGAAGTGGGCGCCGAGGGTGTAGCCCTTGATGGTCTTGGCGAGGATGACGGTGGGCTGGCCCTTGTGTTCGGACGCCGCCCGGTAGGCGGCGTAGACCTTGCGGTAGTCGTGGCCGCCGCGCTTGAGGTTCCAGATCTCGGCGTCGCTCATCTGCCGCACCAGGGACTTGGTGCGCGGATCGCGGCCGAAGAAGTGCTCGCGCACATAGGCGCCGTCGTTTGCCTTGTAGGTCTGGAAGTCGCCGTCGGGGGTGGTGTTCATCAGGTTCACCAGGGCGCCGTCGGAGTCGGCGTGCAGCAGGGCGTCCCACTCCCGTCCCCAGACCACCTTGATGACGTTCCAGCCCGCACCCCGGAAGAAGGACTCCAGCTCCTGGATGATCTTGCCGTTGCCGCGGACCGGGCCGTCGAGGCGCTGGAGGTTGCAGTTGACCACGAAGGTGAGGTTGTCCAGTCCCTCCAGTGCAGCCATGTGGGACAGGCCGCGGCTTTCCGGCTCGTCCATCTCGCCGTCGCCGAGGAATGCCCATACGTGCTGGTCGGAGGTGTCCTTGATACCCCTGTCGTGCATATAGTGGTTGAAGCGGGCCTGGTAGATGGCGTTCATCGGCCCCAGCCCCATCGACACGGTGGGGAACTCCCAGAACTCGGGCATGAGGCGCGGATGCGGGTAGGACGGCAGCCCGCCCCCCGGGTGGCTGTGCTCCTGGCGGAACCCGTCGAGTCTGTCCTCGGTGAGCCGGCCCTCCAGGAACGCACGGGCGTAGATGCCGGGCGCGGCATGACCCTGGATGAAGACCTGGTCGCCGCCCCCGGGATGGGACTTGCCGCGGAAGAAGTGGTTGAAGCCGACCTCGTAGAGCGCCGCCGAGGAGGCGTAGGTGGAGATGTGCCCGCCGACGCCGACGCCCGGGCGCTGGGCGCGGTGCACCATGATCGCGGCGTTCCAGCGGATCCAGCGGCGATAGCGGCGCTCGACGTCCTCGTCGCCGGGGAACCATGGCTCCAGATCGGTGGGGATGGTGTTGACGTAGTCGGTGGACGTAAGGGCCGGGATCGCGACGCGCTGCTCACCGGCGCGCTCCAGCAGGCGCAGCATCAGGTAGCGCGCCCTGGCCGGACCCGACCGGGCCAACAGGTCGTCGAACGACTCAAGCCACTCCGAGGTCTCCTCGGCGTCGATGTCGGGCAGGTAGGACGCCACACCCTCCCGGATGACTCGGACCCGTTCGGATCGGTTCGAGCCCGGATTCGGAGAGGCTGGGTCGCGGGTGAACTGGGTGGTCAATTCCACTCCTCGTTGGCTGCGGCGCTCGTGCGGGCGGTTCGTCTTCCATCGTGCCCCACTCGCCTCGCCGACGGTGCGGAGTGCGGCAGCCTCGTCGAGATTCGTGCCAGACGCGAAACCGGCCGCCGGCACAGGTAACGTCTGCATCCGTGCTGAGCGGATCCACACGCCGATCGCGCATCGCGGGAATGCTGGCCGGCGGGGTGTGCGTGCTGGCGATGGGGTGCACCTCGACCACCGAAGGCGACCCGAGCGCCGACGCCGGGGACGCGCCGGCCTACCGCACCTCGATGTCGGTGTCCTCGTCCCAATCGGTGGCCAGTTCGAGAGCCCGCGAGTCGCAACGTCAGGCCGCGATGACCACGCAGGCCGTCCACACCACCTGCGAGACGCTGTCCACCACCAGTGCCGCTGCCATCGACGCGGTCAACGGCTACGTCGGCGCCTTCAACGCCGACGCCGCGGACACCGCGGCCGCCGCGGCCGCCGAGGGGCCGGCCGTCGATGAGCTGCGCCGGAGCGCGGAAGCGGTGGAGAAGAGCATCACCGACGTCGTCCCCGACGAGATGAGGAAGGCTTTCATGCTGTGGGTCGACGGCGCGCGGACCACCGCGGACGCGATCACCAGGCGGGCCTCGCCCTCGGAGTTCAACCAGATCATCAACCGTCTCAACTCGGCGCGCTCCGACGTCCTTCGCCTCTGCGACGCCACCTACTGAAACGCCATGTGCAACGATAAGGCGCACGACAGCCGGTATCACGCCAGAGGAGGTTGCGACTGTGGTCGCCGTAGGTGACAGCGGGCGTAGCTACGCCCAGAGACTGGGCATCGACCGCGATCGGATCGTGCAGGAACTGGGCTGGGACGAGGACACCGATGACGACATCCGGGCCGACGTCGAGGACGCCTGCGGCAGCGACCTCCTCGACGAGGACGCCGACGAAGTCGTCGACGTGGTGATGCTCTGGTGGCGCGACGGCGACGGTGACCTGGTGGACCGGTTGATGGACGCCATCACCCCGCTGGCCGAGGACGGAATCATCTGGGTTCTGACACCCAAGACCGGCAAGCCCGGCCACGTGGCGCCGGCCGACATCGCCGAGGCGGCGCCGACCGCCGGACTGATGCAGACGTCCTCGGCCAATCTCGGGGACTGGATCGGCAGCCGGCTGGTCCAACCGAAATCGAAAGCGGCCGGGAGGCATTCATGACCGTTGCAGTCGGCGCCCAGGCGCCCGATTTCACCCTCAAGGACCAGAACGGCCGGCCGGTCACCCTGAGTGACTACCGCGGCAAGAAGAACGTGCTGCTGGTGTTCTTCCCGCTGGCCTTCACCGGCATCTGCCAGGGCGAGCTCGACGAGGTGCGGGACAACCTGCCCAGCTACGACAACGACGACACCGCCACGCTGGCGATCTCGGTGGGCCCCTCGCCCACTCACAAGATCTGGGCCACCGAGAGCGGGTTCACCTTCCCGGTGCTCTCCGACTTCTGGCCGCACGGCGAGGTGGCGCAGGCCTACGGGGTGTTCAACTCCGATGCCGGCTTCGCCAACCGGGGCACCTTCCTGGTCGACAAGTCCGGGATGGTCCGTTTCGCCGAATGCAAGCAGCCCGGAGAGGCCCGCGATCAGAAGGTCTGGACCGATGCGCTGGCCGCGGTGAAGGCTTGACCCGGATTTCGCAAGGGCGTGTAGCTCAGTGGTAGAGCTCTGGTTTTACACACCAGCGGTCGGGGGTTCGAAACCCTCCGCGCCCACTCGGTGAGGGGCTGACGCGGCCCGGGCGGGGACTTTGGACCCTAGATGTCTTAGCCGGTACGCGGCTAGGATTCGCGAGGAGTGCTTTCAGGATCGGGGGCAGTCGGGATGCGTGTGCCGGCGTATGCGGGCCGAGTCGGGATCACGGCGGTGGCCTTGTGCGTCGGCCTCGTCGGCGGTGCCGGGGACGCGTGGGCCGCGCCGGTGGATTCGCCGTCGGACTCCGCAACCTCATCCGACACCGACTCGGTCCGGCCGGCGCGTGTGGGTCGGGCTGCGTCGACCGGTGCGGGCCCGCGGTCCCGGACCGCACGGTCGGGGCGAGGTGCGGCCGCTGAACCGTCCGTCCCGCGTCCCTCGGCCGCCACCGGCAACGCCGCCGCCAACAACGGCCAACCGCCAGGGGAACGGTCGGTGCCAAGCCGGTCGGTGGCATCCCCGGAGGCCGTCCAGGCGGATGAGGTGCCGCAGACGCCGCCGCCGCAGACGCCTAACCCGCCAGCGGCATGGACTGAACCTGAACCGGCCGTCGCCGCGCCGTCGCCGGCAGCCGCCGCCCCGCCGGCTACCAGTGCGCCGGTACTCGCCGTGGCGCCGTCAGGCCCGCAGGCTGTCCCGGTGACGGCATTCGCCTCGGCCGCCTCCGCCCAACCCGCGCCGGCCGCCGGACTGGTCGGGTCGCTGGCCGCCGGGCCGCTCGGATCGACCCCGGAGTCGCCGCTCGGCTGGGGTGTGCTGGCGGCCGCCCGCGGTGAGATCGGGCGGTACCGCAGAGGCGGTGCGCCGGTGACCGCCGGGGCCGCCACC
>NZ_JBBATF010000047.1:0-18567 GCF_040398885.1 Mycobacterium sp.
CGGCGCCCGCGATTGCAGCACCACGCAGAGGTCTACTCGCACTTTGACTGCAGGGTGCTTCACTCGGCGCGGGGCGGGAACTCGATGACCTCACCGCGGTTGATCGACACCCAGTCACGGGCTTCCAGATAGGGCCGGAACGTCTCGGTGATCGCCAGGCCGTCGGCGACGGTCTTGGGCCGCTGCAACTCGTACAGATGCGGGAACTCCGTCCAGGCCAGTACCGCATCCCAGAGGCGCACCGCGGCCTCGCCGGACGGCGGGTCGATGAGCACCGGACCGAACAGGCACTGCCCGTCGGGGAAGAACAGCGTCGGCACCCCGTAGCCGGCGGCGTCGACCACGCGCTGGTGGTCGGCGAGCACCTCCTCGCCGGTGCTGGGGTCGGCGATGGCCTCGTCGACCAGGGCGGGGTCAATCCCCAATTCGGCCAGCAGATGCCGGGCGACGGCCTTCTCGTGCGGCTTGTGGCCCTCGACGTGCAGGGCGCGGGCGGCCCGCTCGTACCAGGCGTCGACGTCGTCCATCGACCGCCGCCGCAGCAGGGCGCCGATGCGCATCATCGACCACCCGTAGGACCACTCGCGCTCCCACGGGTGCTTCTTGCCCTCGACCCGGTTGATCTCCTCGAGGCTGAAGAACCGCCAATTGACTTGCAGACCAGTCAGATTCCGCACTTCCCGGATCCAGCGGGAGGTCTGGTAGGCGTACGGGCACATGATGTCGAAGTGGAAGTCGACGTACTCGGGCCTCACCGCGGCGCTCATCCGGCCGCGGCCGTGGCGAGCAACGGCGGGCAGTTGCCCGCGGCGTCGGCAACCAATTCGAAGTGCCACAGTTCGTTGGCGTAAACCCGGCACAGGCCGAACCGGGCGCCGTTGGCCACCAGCCACTGGTCGGCGCCGGCGCCGCCCATGTCGACGGCCCGGCCCAGGACGTGCTTGGAGCGGTCCGGGGTCTGCACGTACTGCCGGGCGGCGGCCAGGCTGCCATAGCTGGCCACCGCGTCGTCGAGCAACTGCTGCTGGAAATCCGCCGACCGCCACCCCGAGGTGATGGTCATGGTGATCCCGTCGGCTGCCGCGGCGGTGGCGGCCCGTTGGACGGCGGCCAGCAGTGCGGGGTCGAGGTAGCCCACCGCCGGGTTCTGCACGTCATAGGGACTCAACGCTTGATAATCGGCACCGGCCACGGCGGTCCCGGCCGCGGCTCCGCCGACTATCAGTCCGATCACCGGTATGAAAACCCTTCGCATGATGTAGACATCATCGCAGGAACAGGAGGTGCAGGCATGGCGCTGGTGTTGGCGTTCGGCGTGATGTTGCTGATCAGTGTCTCGCTGTCCGGTCTGGCCGCCCGCACGGTGTTGTCCACAGCGCTGCTGTTCCTGGTGGCAGGGGCGCTGCTCGGGCCGGGCGTCCTCGGCGTGGACCACCTGGGCCCGGAGAGCGAGATCGTCGCGGTGATGGCCGACGTCGCGCTGTTCACGGTGTTGTTCACCGACGGTCAGCGGGCCAGTGTGCCGGCGCTGCGCGAGGGCTGGCGGCTGTCCGGGCGGGCACTGGGCCTGGGGATGCCGCTGGCGATGATCGGGATCGCGGTGCCGGCCCACTACCTGGCCGGCCTGGACTGGCCCACCGCGTTCCTGTTGGGCGCCATCCTCTCTCCGACCGACCCGGTGTTCGCCTCGGCGCTGGTGGGCCGCTCCGACATCCCGCTGCGGCTGCGCCGGCTGCTCAATGTGGAGTCCGGCCTCAACGACGGCCTGGCGCTGCCGTTCGTGCTGATCTTCCTGGCACTGGCCAAAAACGAGCGCTCGCATCTGGGCATCGTCGTGCTGGAGCTGGTGCTCGGCCTGGCGATCGGCGTCGGCGTCGCGGCTGTTGTCGCGCTGGCGTGGCGGAGCAGATTACTCACCGCCGAGCCGCGACTTCAGCCGTTGGGCCCGGTCGCGATCGCGATCGTGGTGTACGCGACTTGCCATCTGACGCATGCCAATCCATACCTGGCGGCGTTCGCCGCGGGGTCTGCGCTGGCAACCATGGACCACGTCGCCGCCGAGAGCTTCGAACCGTTCGGCGATCTGCTCTCCGAACTCACCAAGTTCGCCGCGCTGCTGCTGTTCGGTGCGCTGATCACCCCGGAACGCCTGTCGCACCTGGGCTGGCAGGACTGGCTGCTGGCAATCCTGGCGATCGTGGTGGTGCGGCCGGCCTCGATGCTGCTGTCGCTGACCAACACCGGGATGCCGCGCGCCGAAAAGCTCACCGCGGCATGGTTCGGCCCCAAGGGCTTCGCCTCGGTGGTCTACGGCCTGCTGGTGCTGCAGGCGGACATTCCCAACGGGGAGCGACTCTTCGACCTGATCGCCGTGACGATCGCGATGTCGATCATCCTGCATTCGTCGACGGATGTGCCGGTGGCCCGCAGACTCAGCATCGAACCGCCCGATAACCTGCCGGCCGGTCATGGGGAGACGGTGGCGGGGCGCCCCGGCGTCACCTGATCGCCGCGGCCAAGGCCGCCGCGAAGACCAGCGCGGGTGCCGCCATCGCCGCCACGAAGCCGAGTCCGAACCGCCGGCCGCCGGCACTGAACGCGAGCGCGATCTTGACCAGCAGATTGGAGCCCAGCGCCGCTCCGACCGCGACCAATGCGGTGGTCACCGCGATGTCGCCCTTGGCGGCCAGGCTGGCGGCGGCGACCGATCCGGCGTGGGCGTCGGCGAGTCCGGCGGCGAAGGCGGCCAGCACCGCTGCCCGCGGCCCCATGACGTCGGCGCCCCAGCGTCCGAGCAGCAGGGCGAAGACCAGAACCGCAGTCAGGATCAGCGCCGGCCGCAGGGCGAAGGGACGACCGTCGGGGGCGCCGGCGGTCTCGGCGGACACGCCCCGGCCGTCGGACACCGCCCCGCGGTAGACGTAACCGGCCACCGCGGCCAGAACCAGTGCGCCGGCGACGACCGGCGGCCACAGCCGCCGCAGGACCTGCGGGTCGACGTAGCCGATGACGATCAGCAACTGCACGAAGGTGGCCAGGCTGGCGGCCAGTGCGCTGGCCAGCGGTGCCCGCACTCCGGCAGTCCGGCTGAGCCGGCCCATCGAGGCCGTGGTGGCACTGGCCGACACGAACCCGCCCGCCAGACCGGTGAGCAGAAGTCCGCGTTGGGCGCCCAGTGCCCGGACGCCGAGATAGCCCAGCCAGCCGATGCCGGTCAGCAGCACCACCAGAAGCCACACCTTGGCGGGATTGAGCACCCCGTAGGGACCCAGCGGCCGGTCGGGCAGCAGCGGCAGGATAACGAACGCCACCACGAAAAACTTTATGGCGTCTTCCATTTCGACTTCGGTGACGATGTCGCGGGCGAAGCGGTGTATTCGGCTCTTGGAGGCCAGCAGGACGGTGACGACAACGGCGAGCGCCACGGCTACGGCGGTGCGACCGTAGGCCAGCGCACCGAGGAGGTAGGTGACCAGAGCGGCGATCTCGGTGGTGGTTCCGGGGTCCTCGTCACTGGTGCGCAGGTACGCCAGGGCCATCAGCGCGGCGATCCCCACGAGCCCCGCGATCACCGCCCACGGCCCGAACGTCGCCGCGGCGGCGCCGAGCAGGGCGAGCAACGCGAACGACCGCGAGCCGGCCGGAATCGTGCGGTTGCGGCTGCGTTCGCGTTCCAAGCCGAGCAGCAACCCGATCGCGCACGCCACCAGGTAGGGCTGCAGGGCCGACCAACTCATCGGCGCGGGATCACCGGGACTCGCAGGTCTCGATCGCTTTGTCGGTGTAGACGCGATAGCCGAAATCCGGTCGGTAGCCGTGGATCTCAGGGGTGTCCAGATCGCGGACGAAGGTCAGTATCTCCCGGCTGAAGACCTGGCCGGGAACGAGCACCGGGAACCCGGGGGGATAGGGCGTGACGAACGTCGCCGACACCACTTCCCCACCGGCGTCCAGCTTCTCCTCGATCTCCTCGCCGGAGAGGTACTCGCAGTTGCCGTCGTCGTAGGACAGGTAGAACGCGCGCCGGACGTCGCCCTCCGGGGTGTCGGCGGTTGGGTCCCGGAACGCCGGATGGAATCCGCTGAAGTTCGGCAGCGCAGCGGTATCGGAGGTCAGGCGGCGAACCGTGTGCTCGAAGCGGCCCCGCTCGCTCAGACTCATCTCCGAGGTCCGCTCCTCGAGTTCACTGGCGATCTTGACCAGGACTTCGACCAGGAACGCCACCGAACTGCGGGTCGTGCCGATATTGGTCATGAACAACACGGTGTTGCGGGAGGTCTTGTTGATCTGTACGCCGTGCCGGTCCATCAGCTGCACGCGTTTGAACTCGTCTCCGTTGTAACCGGTCCGGCCGATCGACAGGGTGACCCGGGAGGGATCGAGGACGAACTCGTCGGACTCCCAGGCCCGCATCATGCTGCGCAGACCGGTGCGCAGTGGCTGTCCGATATGGCTGGCCCGATACTCGTCGGGAATCATGTCCGAGGTGCGCAGGCACCCCATGTACTTGTTCAGCAGGGGGTGGTTGTCGATGGCATCGCGCAACTGCATGGCGTTCTCGATCTGGTGGCCGACCAGTTCGACGCCCTCCAGAGCGACCTGCCGGCGGCCGAGGTCCAGTGACGCGAGGATCTGGTAGTTGGGCGAGGTCGACGTGTGCGCCATGTAGGCCTCGTGGAACGGCTCAGCCACCTTCTGGTCGAAATCCTGGTCGAAGACGTGGATCATCGACCCCTGCCGCAGAGCGGTCAGCGTCTTGTGCGTCGACTGGGTGGCGTACACCCGCACCCGCGCCTTGGCCGGATCCGGCTGCAGCCGGCGGTCGAGCAACTCCTCATCGGTGGGCGGACTTTGCACATCCCGGGCCAGCTGCTCTTCGTACGCGGTCGCATAATCCTTGTCTTGCAGGCGTTTCCGGATCCGGTCGGCGGATTCCATGGCGGTTCTCGACCGCAGCACCGGGTGGAAACGCGCGAAGGCGAACCAGGCCTCGTCCCAGAGGAAGACGAGATCCGGTTTGATCGCCAGGCATTCCTCCATGACCCGCTGCGCGTCGTAGACGATGCCGTCGAAGGTGCAATTGGTCAGCGCGATCATCTTGACGCGGTCGAGCTTTCCGGCCTGCCGCAGCATCAGCAACTTCGCCTTGATGTCCCGCAGCGGGACGGCGCCGTACATGGTGTAGTCGTTGAGCGGGTAGGCCTCGAGGTAGATGACGTTGGCCCCGCCCAGCATCATTCCGTAGTGGTGGGACTGATGGCAGTTGCGGTCGAGCAGGACGATGTCGCCGGGGGCGACCAGGGACTGGGTGACTATCTTGTTCGCCGTGGAGGTTCCGTTGGTGACGAAGTAGGTCTGCCGGGATCCGAAGGTCTCGGCGGCCAGCGCCTGGGCCTCGCGTAGCGGCCCGGTGGGCTCCAGCAGCGAGTCCAGTCCCCCGCAGGTGGCGGAGGTCTCCGCCATGAAGATGTCCAGGCCGTAGAAATCCACCATGTCGCGAATCCAGTGCGACTTGATGATCGACTTTCCCTGCGAGACGGGCAGCGCGTGGAACACGCCGGTGGGACGTTGGCTGTACTCCTTCAGGGCGCTGAAGAAGGGGGTCCGATACCTGGCGGCGACGCCGCGCAGCAGGCTCAGGTGCAGTTCCAGCAGACCCTCCCTGGCGTGGAACACCCGCCGGAAGTCCTTCCCGAGTCGCCCGGCGACGTTCTCGACCGCGACCTCGGTCATCAGATACAGGTCCAGTTCGGGACGCAGATCCCGCAGAGCCGCCGCCAGGACGGCGGAGCGTTCGTCGTGGGACTGGTCCTCATCGAATAGCTCGGCCACGGTGGGGTCGACGAATTCGGCGAGCTCGGAGACGTCTCTGGTCGCCTGGGCGCCGAAGCGCCGGCCGATCACGACGGCCTGCACGTTGACGTTGAGGCGCGCCGCGATGAGGGCCTCGGCCGCGTTGGGCACCACCACTGGTTCGTAGACGAATTCGTCGTCCGGGCGGCGCCAGCCCTGAGCCTCCTTGCGGAGCTTGCGTTCCTGGGCCTCGGTCAGGGTCTCGACGACGAGCACCTCGAAATACAGCGGCTCCCGCCTGCCGTGCGGCTGGGTGTCCATCCAGTGCAGATCGGTGCCGAGTTCGTCGTCGTCGCCGGCCACGTCCAGCATCCCGGTGCGGTAGGTCTCGTGGGTCAACGCGTGGTTGATGCCGGCGACGGCCTGGGCGAACTTGTCGTACTCGCCACCGGTGAACATCCGGTTGAGCTTGCCGAACTGCGCGCCGCTGGGATAGGCCCAGTACAGCTCCAGCGGCGCCAACCGGGCCAGTAACGCCCGGCAGTTCTGCTGATGCTCCTCGGTGGGCCGGCCGGCCGTGGCCAGCCGGGCCAGTTGGCCGGAGGCTTCTTCCAGCCGACACCAGGTGTCGGCCCGCAGTTGCCAGACGCTGTTGTAGACCCGGGCCGCAACCGCCATGAACCCCTCCGCCGAAATCAGCTGTTCGTCGATGCTATCCGTCTCGACGGCGGAACCGGGCCTAATTGCGTCCCGGAAGCCTCATCACGGTTCGGACCATCGGGAAGAGCACCTTCTGCCACAGCTCCGAGGGCATGCCGAAGGGCGGGTCGAGGTTGAACACCCGGGCCGTCGCAATCGTCTGCGCCTCAGTGTATTTCAGCAACCCCTCAGGCCCGTGCCGGCGGCCGACCCCGGAGATCCCCATACCGCCCATGGGGGCACCGAGACTGCCCCAGGCGAAGGCGTAGGCCTCGTTGACGTTGACCGTTCCGCAGTGCAACCGGGCGGCGATCTTCTCCCCCTCGGACTCCGAGGCGGCCCATACGCTGGCGTTCAGACCGTACTCGGTGTCGTTGGACTTGGCGATCGCCTCCTCGACGTTGGCCACCGGGTAGATCGACACCAGTGGGCCGAACGTCTCGTCCCGGGCGCACTCCATCTGCTCGGTCACACCGGTCAGCACGGTGGGCTCGTAGAACAGCGGCCCGATGTCGGGGCGGGCCTTTCCGCCGACGATGACCTTGGCACCCTTTGCTTTCGCGTCCTCGACGTGATCGGTGGTCGCCTTGACCTGGCCCTCCGAGATCAGGCTGCCCATGTCGGCGGAGAAGTCATAGGAGGCGCCGAGTTTCATGCCTCGCACCGCGTCACTGAACTTGCGGGTGAACTCGTCGAAAATGCTCTGCTCGACGTAGATCCGTTCGATCGCGATGCACAACTGCCCGGCGTTGGAGAAGCAGGCCCGGACCGCGGCGGCCGCAACCTTGTCCAGGTTCGCCCCCCGGGTCACGATCATCGGGTTCTTCCCGCCGAGTTCGGCCGAGAACCCGATCAGCCGGCGGCCGCACTTCTCGGCCAGTTCTCTGCCGGTGGCCGTCGAACCGGTGAACATCAGGTAGTCGCACTTCTCCAGGATCGCCGTGCCGACCACCGATCCGGGGCCGGGCACGATCGCGTAGACCTCGCGCGGCAGACCCGCTCTGTACAGCAGCTCGGCGCAGGCCAGCGCGCTGTAGGGGGTCTGGCTGTCCGGTTTGAGGACCACCGCGTTTCCGGCGATGAGGGCCGGAATGGCATCCGAGGCAGTCAGTGTCATCGGGTAGTTCCAGGGCGAGATGATGCCGACGACACCCTTGGGCTGGTGGCCGACCGTGGTCTTGCCGATCGCCGGCAACAGCGGCTGCACGCCCCGGGTCTTCAGCAGGTCCTCGGAGACCCGGGCGTAGTAGTGCGCGTTGGCGGTCAGGTCGATCATCTCCTCCTGGGCCGCCCACCGGGCCTTGCCGGCCTCGGCCTGGAGCATGTCCATCAGGAATTCGCGATTCTCCACGACCAGGTCGCGGTAGCGACGCACGATCGCGACGCGGTCGGACACCGAACGCTCGGCCCAGTCCACCTGGGCGGCGCGCGCCTTCTCGAACGCGCGATCCACGTCGGCGGCCGTGCCGACCGGGATGGTCGCCAGCGGGCGGCCGGTGAACACTTCCTCCACGGTCCTGGCGGGCCGGGCGTCGGCATCCTCGATTGCCACAAGCTTGCGCAGGCGGTCGAAAACGTCGGCAGATGGAGCGGGCATGTCGCCACCTAACGGGTCGCAGGGTCTGTGCTCCAAGCCTATCCGACCCTAGAAGGGCGGTGGTTCGGCCACTTGGATCTCGGCGGCCCGGAGGGCCTGCGCGCGGGCGCGTTCGGCGTTGATCGCGCCGCGCATTCTTCGTTCGTGGTCGATCCGCATCCGGCGATCCTCGTCCCGGGTTCGCTTCCGGGTGGGCATCGCCAGTTCGCGGCTCGCGGTGGGCGGCCCGGTATCGCCCGTGATCACGTCGGTCTCCGCCGACATCCCGGTCGGGAGGCGGAGCGCCGGGAACATCCGCCCGCCGGCGGGCTCCGTGGTGTACCGGTGACCGGTGGGCGAGGTGAGGACGACGGTTCCGTCGGGTAACTGCCGCTCAGACCAGCCGCCGGGCCCGCAATAGAACGTCTTGACCAGATGATGCGCGCGGCAGTAGAGCTTGAGGTTGACGCGGCTCGTCGGTCCGGCCGGATAGGGCACGGTGTGGTCGGTGTCGCAGACCCGCTCATCGCAACCGGGCCATCGGCAGGTCAGGTCCCGCCAACGGATGAACGAACTCAGGGCCGTCGAGGGCCGATATCCGGGCTGCTCCTCGTCGGGCACCCTCACCGGCTTGAGTTTCGCCGTCCCGGCCCGGGCCCGAACTGATTCAGCAGGCTGGACTCCGAACTTCGGCAGGTAGCCGGGATTGTCACCGGCGCCCTCCACGGTGGCCTGCTCGGCAAGGATATGGATCACCACCGGCGCTGCGCCGCCCTCGCCGAGCGCCGGGCAATCCGGGGAACCGCACTCACAGAGCAGCTTGTCCGCGCTGGCCGCCATCGCGCCGACCGCGTCACTTCGCCGCTGCATCGCGGTCCGCGGATCGTCTTTGCAGACCGTGCCGGCAAGTGCGTCGAGTCGCTGATCGAACGCGGCGGCGTCGGCGGCGTGGACGTTGGCCCAGATGCCGCCCATCCCCGGGTCGGTCGGACCGACCTCGACGTAACGGTTGGCGTCGATATCAGGCGGCACCCGCACACCGTCGGGGTCGAACCTGGCGATCCACTGATCGAGGCGGTCGGCCAGCTTGGGACCCGACAACTTCATCCACTTCGGGACAACCACTGCCAGAGCCGCATCGAGCTTGGCGATCAGGTCGTCGGCGACGTTGGACGTCCGGTTGATGATCGTCATGACCATGCGGTAGTCGATGCCGCCGGCGGCGAACACGGCCGCGACCTCGGGCAGCCGTTCGCGCAGTTCCCGGGCGTGACGGATCTGGGTGCCGGCCCGGCCCCGGCTGATGTTCTGGGCCGCGGACACCTCCGCCGCCACCGCCTCGAACGGATCCGAGCACCACAGTCCGCGCTCCTCCCACTCGACGGAGCGCCGCGCGAAGAGCTCCCCGACCGCGGCCAGCCTGCCGGCGATGGCCGCGGACTCCGCGCGGGAGAATTCGCCCATCGCGTCGATCAGGTCGGCATCGGACTCCGGATCATCGAACATACATTCGATGATAGGCGGGACCGCCGACGTTTTCGGGCGAGTAGATCGCGGCCCACTGCCTCTATTGTGGCCGACGTGCGGAACTCAGATCTCAGCCGGCGCCGACTGCTGGCCCTGGCGGGCGGGGCCGGTCTGGCATCGGCGGTGGGCAACCCCCGGTCCGCGACCGCCGAACCGTCTTCGCCGTCGGGCGTCGTGCCGTCGGGAGTCATGCTGTGCCGGCAGGCGTGGGGCGCGCGCCCGGCCCTTCCCGGCGGGCGACCGCACACCATCACCCGGATGACGGTCCATCACTCCGCGGTGGCCCTGCTGGACAACCGGGGGATCGTCGCCCGGCTGCGGCAACATCAGCGATTCCATCAGGACGACAAGGGCTGGGTGGACATCGCCTATCACGCCGCCGTCGACCGCAACGGGAACATCTTCGCGCTCCGCGACACCGCGATCGCCGGCGACACCGCCACCGACTACGACACCACCGGGCACTTCCTGGTGCTGTGCGAGGGCAACTTCGACGAGGAGGCCGTCACCGAGGCGCAACTCGACGGTGCGGCATTGGTATTCGCCTGGGCCACAGAGCAATTCGACGTCGGGGTGAACACGCTGGCCAGCCACCGGGAGGTCGCCTCGGGAACGGACTGCCCGGGGACCGCCCTGCAGGCCCACGTGTCCTCAGGCGACCTCAAGCAGCGGATCGCCGGCCTGATCGCATCCGGGTTCAGCCTGCGGCCGGTCTGCGGGCAGGACGCGGCAGCGCGGGTCGCCGCCATCGAAGCGGGTCGTTAGCGCCGACAGGCGCCGATTTTCTGTCGGCCCCCGCGGCTACCCTCGCAGTGGGTGAATGGGGGGACGGATGGCCGATACGGCGACGCTGCTGACCGGCCTGGCGGGCGTGGTCCTGCTGGTCCTGGTCGGCCGGCACCTTTCCATGAAGAAACTCGCCAGGAAGAAGCTTCTCGAACCATGGCAGTGGCCGGCCGACCTTCGGGCTCTCGCCGAAGGAATGGCCCGGCCGATCGACCCGACACCCAAACGGCTTGTGCCCCCGCACCAGAACGCCGCGCTCGTTGCGCAGGTCGCCACCACCGAAGAGGCCTTGTCGCACCTCACGGTCGACAAACCGGCCGCGTGGCCATGGGCGGTGTTCGCCTCGGTTCTGGTGCAGCGGCGCAACGCGCTCCAGGCGCGCCTTCGTAGCGTCGCCTCCGGCTATCAACCCCGCCGCGGAGCCATGCCACTGTCGGGCCCGGCGTACTCCCAGGCCGCCCACCGGACGATGACGCTGATCATCGACATCCTCGCCCAGATCGAGTCGTTCATGCTGAGCCCGGCGTTCCAGGGCGCCTTCGGTGAGGTGGGCGTCGACGGCACCGCCGACGCGGAGGCGATCATCGACATCGCCAACCGGTTGATGGACCACCACGAGGCCCTCCTGGTACAGGCTGAGACCTGCGTTCAAACTCCGGTCGAGCATGAAGCGTTGACGTTCGTCCAGGACGCCGGCGCCATCGCCCTGTTGCCTCTACTCGGCTACGAGCAGTTCATTGTGACCATGTGCGCCCGTATCGGCGAAGCACAGGAGTTGCTGCCCTACGGCGACGGGCACACCGTCATGCAACTCGATGACGTCAGGCTGAACGTGGAGATGCCCGACGATCTCTCCGATCGCTTCTTCGCCCACATCAAGCGCTTCAACGCCCCAACCTAATGGGGCTCTGGCAGAAATTCTTAGCGACGCGTTAGCGCCGGTGGCCGTCGGCCTTAATCTCGGGACATACCGTTGCACTCATGTTGATCGACGTTCGTTGGCTGCAGTACCTGCTGAAGCGACCCGTCCGCAAATAGCGGCGTCTGATTTCGAACGTCCCGCACGGGCCGGGCAACCCTCTAAGCTTCCGATGTGAACCTTGAGAAGGTGGTTTTCGGCTTCTTCGTACTGCTGGCGGCGACGCTGAACTTCGGATTCTTCATCGGCGATATCAGCGATCCCGCCCTCCACAATTCCTGGGAGCTCTTCCTCGCGCTCATCGTCGCTGTCATCACGACGATCCTGAAGTTCGGTGACAGCACCCAACTGGGCGCGGTGCATCTGGCCACCAGCCTGGTGGCGCTGCTCCAACTCGCCGCCGCCGCCGGGATGTGGGTGTGGGCCAGCCACGTGTCTCCCGACGGGCTCGACGCGCACAACATGGCAAGCGTGGTGTCGCTGTCCGGCGGGGCGCTGCTGGCCAACCTGGTGTCGGTCACGCTTCTCGTCATCGAGACGGCAACGTTCCGCCGCCGATAGCACTGCCAGTCCATGCCGAACCCCATGCCGAACCCCTTGCCGAACCCCATGCCGGACCCGCGGCCCATCTTCCGTCTCTGGAGCCGCCGGCGGGCCACGCGGCGCCCCCCGGTCGACATCCCGGACACCCTACCGACCACCGATGCTGTCTTCCTGATCATGCGGCGGATGCGTATGCCGCTGCTCGTCGTCGTCGTCACATTCAGCTTCTGCACTGCCGGGATGATGTTGATGCCGGGAGTCGACGCTGACGGAAACCCCTACCGGCTGAACATCTTCGACGCCTTCTATCAGATGACCATCACGTTGACGACCGTCGGTTTCACCGAAGCGCCCTATCCCTTCAGCTACCTGCAGCGAATGTGGATGATGGTGTCGATTTTCCTGCTCGTCATCGGCTGGGCCTACGCCATCGGCGTGTTCTTCGCCCTCATTCAGGGGGAAGCCTTCCAAACCGCCGTCGCCACCCAGCAGTTCCGGCGCCAGGTCCGCCGGCTGGTCGAACCGTTCATCATCCTCGGCGGTTACGGCGACGCCGGCCGCGCCGTCGGCACCGAACTCGACGAGCACCACCGCCGGTTCGTCGTCATCGACAAGGGGGCGGACAGAGTCGAGTCGGTGACATCCCAGCAACTCACCTTCGACGTTCCCGCTCTGCGCGGCGACTGCGGCTCACCGGCGGTGTTGGGCATCGCCGGCCTCGGGCACCCGCAGTGCGAGGGTGTGCTGGCATTGACCGACGACGACGACTCCAACCTCGCCGTGGTGATGGCCGCATCATTGCTGCGACCGGACCTGCCGGTCCTGGGCCGGTGCAGCCGGCGGCGCACCGGGAACCGCATGGAGCACTTCGCACCCGCGTCGGCCATCAACGCCGATGACCGGTTCGGGGAGTACCTCGCCCTGTCGATCCGCCGGCCGGTGAGTTACCAGCTGCTGCGGTGGCTGATGGACAACGAGGACGAACAACTGCTGCCCGCGCGGCAGGATCTGGCGGCGCGCAGATGGGTGGTCTGCGCCGAGGGCGAGTTCGCCGAGACCATCCTGACCGATCTCGCCGGGGCCGGTGTCGCCGTCGAACTCGCCGAGGCGGCGGGTGACGATCCCGACCTCTCCGGATCGGTGGCATTCGTGGCAGGCACCGACAACGACACCGTCAACATCGCCATGGCCGAACACGCCCGCAAGGCCAACCCCGGCGTTCACGTGGTGCTGCGCCAGCAGTCCACCGCGAAAAAGGCGCTGTTGAATCCGCTGCGGATCGACACGGTCTACGTCGGCACGGAGGTCGTCGCCCGGGAGGTACTCGCCCGGATCCTGACACCGGTGTTCTGGAGCTTCGTGACCCATGCCATCACCCGCGATGAGCCGTGGGCCGTCCGGGTGCGTGACCACCTGGTCGCGCGCTGCGGCCGGCGGACTCCGGAGCGCGAGGTGATCACCCTGTCCGACGAGCAGGCACCCGCGATCGCCGGTTGGCTGCGACGCGGCGAGACGCTGAGTCTGGGGGCTCTGATCCGTCGGCCCGACGACCGGAATGCGGTCCTGCCACTGGCCGCGCTGGTTCTGGTCCGCGACGGAGAGCCGCGGTTCATGCCGGCCGAGGACACCCCGCTGGCGCTGAATGACCAGGTGCTGCTGGCCGGCAAGCGGGCCGGCCTGGCCCAGGTCCGCGAGATCTGCCACTACCCGGCCACCGTGGAGCACATCGCGACTGGTCGGCAGGTCCCGCTGACGTGGCTGTGGACCAGGCTCGACGCTCGGCGACGGGCGAGCAAGTCGGGTAGGTAGGCCTACAGGGCCCGGAGCGAAGAGACCAGATCGCCGACGTGGGCCGCGGCCGGGTCGTAGCCCGGGAAGTAGCAGCAGACCTCCCGGGCGTGCGCGCCGTATCTACGGCCGATCTCGGCAGCACACTGCTCGGGCGTCCCCACCACGGCGATGCGGGCCACCATCTCGTCACCGATCAGGGACCGCATCCGGGCGACGTCGCCCACCTTGGAGAGCGCGTTGAGTTCGGGCTGCAACGCCCCCCACCCCTCGACCTCCAGGACCGGAAGGTATGCCGGCGTCGATCCGTAGAAGGCGATCAGCATGGCGACGCCGTTCCTCGCAGCCGCGAGTTCCTCCGGGGTCCGTCCGACGGCGACCATGGCCTGGGCCACGATCTGGAAGTCGGCCGGGGTGCGCCTCGATCTTTCCAGGCCCTCGGTGATCGCGGGAACGGTGCGCTCCGCGAAATGGTGCTCGCTGTTGAAAGGCATGACCAGCAGTCCGTCGGCGACCTCGGCGGCGGTGCGGGTCATCACCGGGCCGAGCGCACCGAGCAGCACCGGCGGCGGACCGAACGGGTTGGGGCCGGGGCTGAAGTTCGGCGGCATGAGCGTGTGGGTGTAGTGCTCGCCCCGAAAGTTCAACGGCGCCAACCCTTCCCAGGCGGCGAAGATGGCCTTGATAGCTTTCACGGTTTCGGCCATGCGGGCCGCCGGCTTACTCCACTGCGCCCCGTAGCGCTTTTCGATGTGGGTCCTGATCTGCGAGCCCAGACCCAGCCGGAAGCGCCCGGCGCTGTACACCTGCAGGTCGTAGGCGGCATGTGCCAGATGCAACGGGCTTCGCGGCCCGGCGATCGCCACGTTGGTCATCAGGTCCATCCGAACCAGGCCGGCAGCCACCGCCAGTGGGAGGAATACGTCGTGCGGGCCTTCGAAGGTGAACAGGCCGTCGGCGCCGACTGCTTCGAGTTCGCGGGCGTGCCCGGCAACGCGACCGGGTGCGGCCTCAACCTGGAGGTGGACCTTCATGCTGAAGGAAACCCTAAACCAGGGCCGCGGAACTAGGGTCGATCCGTCCTCTGGTCGACGAGCGTGGCTCCGGCAGGTGTGTTGCCGAGCGTCTGCAATTCCAGCGGGCCGCCGGCGGCGGTGAGGCGGATGACGGCGGCGATCTGGTCGGGCGCGTCGCACTGGACGTAGTGGTCGGCGCCCGGCACCACCCAGTAACGGCTGCGGCCCTTCTTGTCCCTGACGTAGGTGCGCCAGACGTGGTCGGCGACCCGAAGCGGCGCGATCGCGTCGTGCAGGCCCCAGATGATCGTCGTGTCGACCGGAATCCTGGCGAGCGCCTCGAGCCAGGTTGTCTCGTGGTCGGCCCGCTCGTTCAGATACTTGATGGTGTCGGGAAGAACCCGCATTCCGTCGTTGTGGGCGAAGCACTTGGCCATGGCCGTGATCTCGGGGTCACCGGGAGCACGGCGCGGAATGAAGGCGGTAGCTCCGAGACCGGCCGCGAGCATCTCCGGCGCCGTCGCCGCAGCGGTCTGCCGGCCCGTCGCGTCGTCGAGGAGCGCACGTTGGAACGCGGTCAGATTGGAAAGCGGCAGGAAGATGTTCGCGTTCGTGAGGAACAGATCGACAGGCATGTTGCCCGGGTGTTTTTCGGCCAGCATCGAGAGAGCGATGATCCCCACGCTGCTGCCGCGATCATGGGTCAGCATCCGGAAGTCGCCGAGCCGCCACTGCTCGGTGATGAGGTGCACGAGCAGCCGGGCATCGTCATACAGCGAGTAGCGATACGGGGCCGGCGGCTTCTCCGACAGGCCGTAGCCCGGGAAGTCAACCGTGAATATGTCGAAGTCGGAGCCGAGTTCGACTGTGAGTCCATGGAAGTCGACGCTGGAAGTCGGAAAGCCGTGCACGAACACCAATGCCGGCGCGCCCGGGGTGCCGCTGCGCCGACTGAAGAGGCGCACTTCCCGACCGTTGTTATCCGGAGTCGTCGACCGCCACCGGATCTCCGTGCCGCCGGCCTGCCACTCCCCGAAGAGATCCATCCGTCAAGCCTCGGGCTTCATCCCCTCAACCTCCGGTGATGACGTTGCCCGGCAGCGCCGTCGGAGCCGGACGGGCCCGGTCAGTGGGGGCATGGGAATTCGGCCCGGAACCGGCGTTGGGTCCGGGCGTGATCACCTTCTCCGTCGGCACCAGCGCCGGGGCGCTCGAACCCGGCGCCGACGGCGACGTCTCGGGCGGCTTTTCCTTGGAGCCACAAGAGGTCAGCATGCCCATGCCGATCAGTGCGACCGTACTGGCGACCAGCGCCATGCGGCGCATCGAACGGTCCGTCATCATGGTGGTTCTCCTCATCGGATCTGCGCTGTGGGGCGACTGTAAGGATATCCAGTTGTCGACCGCCGTACTCCGCGTCACGCCACTGCCGCGGTCAGGGCCCGGTCGGACACCTGCTCGGCGATCACGTTGATGCTCTTCATGATCCTCAACTCCTTGTGGCGGATGAATGCTGTCACCGACCAATCTGACTCATGTGGTTGGTCGCGGGCGTCCACCGAGCGGGCGTTGTATCGGGCCATCCCGCCATCCCCCGATTGGAGGACAGGGGCCACTGTCGAGGGGCTAGGCGCCCCTCTTCGACTTCTTCTTCGGCGCCTCCCCCACCGCCCGGGCACGGTCAGACGTGGTGAAGCCCTAGTCATCGCCATCCATGTCGAAGATGACCGCGCGTTGTCGGCTCATGGAATTCCCGAGAGTTCGAAAATCTCCCCCTTGATTTCCCAGTGCCCCGTCCTCGGGTCTGCTGGGACAGCCGGCGCGGGGCTGAAATTCTGCGCCGCCGAGAGTAATTCGCGTAGGTTCCCCCCGGTGAACAATCTGGGCTCCGGCCTCAAAGAACTAATCCCACTGGCCTTGATCATTGCGATTTCGCCGCTGTCGATCATCCCGGGCATCCTCGTCTTGCACACCCCGCGCCCGCGCCCCACCAGCCTCGCCTTCCTGGTCGGGTGGATACTGGGCATCGCGGTGATCACCGGGGCGTTCGTGGGCGGAGCCGACGTCTCCAACAACGGGCTGGACAGCAAACCCACCTGGGCCCCCTACGTCCGCATCGTCCTCGGCGCCGCCCTGATCGCCTTCGGCCTCTACCGGTGGTTCGGCCGGCACCGCCGGGCCCACAACCCGAAATGGATGACCGCGATGGGTTCGATGGGGCCCGGGCGGGCCTTCATCACGGCGATCGTCTTGACGGTCGCCAATCTCAAAGTCTTCACGATGTGCGCCGCGGCCGGCGTGGCCATCGGCACCGCCGCACTGGGCCGGACCGGGGCCTGGCAAGCAGTGCTGATCTTCACCGCGCTCGCGGCATCGACGGTGGCCATCCCCGCACTGGGGTATCTATTCCTCGGCGAGCGACTCGACGCGGCACTGGACCGGGTCAAGAATTGGATGGATCGAAACCACAGCGCTTTGGTCGCCGCGATACTGCTGGTGATCGGTTCGGCTTTGCTGTACAAGGGAATTCACGCGCTCTAGCAGTGTTCGGCGGCCACGCCGCCGAGGCACTAGCATCACCTCGTGCGGGTAGAGCAGGTCAGCGGGTTTGCCGCCACCATGACGACGGTGGCCATGGGCCTGGGCAGCGCCGTAGCCGTCGGCGATCTGCGGATCATGGCGGCCAACATCTCCCTGGTCCGCCACGGCCTGGGCTTCTCGCACGGCACGACTATCTTCGTCTCATCGTTGGCGACCCTGACCCTGGCCGCCTCGGTGCTCGGCGCGGGCGTGCTGGGTGACAAGTACGGCATGAAGCGGATGTTCGTCGCCGGGGCGTGCGCCGCGGTGGTATTCGGGTTCATCGGCGCGACGGCGCCCAACGTCGTGGTGCTGATGATCGCCAGAGCCTGCATCGGGGTGGCGTTCGCATTCCTGAGCGGTCTGTCGCTGGCCATCATGAATGCCGTCTTTCCGCCCGAACGTCGCGCCGGTGCGATCGCGTGGTATCTCGCCGCGGTCTATGCATTCGGTGTGCTGCCGGCGACGATCGGCAGTACACTGGCCGAGCAATTCAGTTGGCGCACCGGACTTCTTGTCACACCCGTGCTCGCAACCCTCGTCGTGGTGATCACCCTGCGCTACGTCCCGGAGACGCAGAGTTCGCACCGCGGGACCGACCTCCCCGGCCTGTTGCTGATCGCCGTCGCACTCATAGGCGTCACCTACGGCATCTCCGATTTGCAGAGTGGCGTCGATCTCGCCGCGATCGCATCAATCCTGACCGGCATCGGCGCCGCCGCCGCGTTCGTGTGGTGGGAGTTGCGCTGTGACGATCCGGCGCTGGATGTGCGGATCTTCCGCTCGCCCCGGTTCACTGCCGTGGTCAGCGCGGGCGCCGCCAACAATCTGGTGCAGGGCGGATCGATGACCATGGTCGCCTTCTACCTCGTCATCGTCCGCGATCTGTCTACCTGGGCGTTCGCCTTGCTGCTCATCCCGGCCACGCTGGTGGCCGCACTGGCTGCCATCGGGGCCGGCCGAGTAGCGGCACGCTTTGGCAACGGCACCGTGGTGGTTGCAGGCCTGTCGGTATTGGCGATCAGCCTGCTGGCTCGGCTGTCATTCCGGTTCGACACCCCGATCGCTGTCATCGGGGCAGTGATGGCGCTGACGACCGTCGGCGGCGCGATCATCCAGACACCGCAGACGACGGTCATGATGTCCAGTGCACCAACGCATCTCGGTGGTGTCGTCTCGGCGGTGAAAGCATCGGTGGGAGGTACCTTCTACGGACTGGGGGCCGCGCTGTTCTCGATGCTCGGCATCATCCTGTTGATCCGCGACATCGGCCCGAAGCTGGCCGACGCCGGAGTCAGCATCGAGCAGGCCGGCGAGATCCTGAGCACCACAGCTGCTGA
>NZ_JBBATF010000048.1:0-18553 GCF_040398885.1 Mycobacterium sp.
GGGTGCGCGACTTCAGCGAGTCGAAGAAGTCGAAGATGATCTCGCCCAACGGCATCGTGTAGCGCAGTTCGACGCGTTCCGGGGACAGGTAGTCCATCCCGCCGAGTTCCCCGCGGCGGGACTGGCACAGTTCCATGATCGTGCCGATGAACTCACTCGGCGCGATCACCGTGCACTTGACCACCGGTTCGTAGATCTCGCGCATCTTGCCCGGCGGCCAGTCCGACGGGTTGGTGACGACTTTCTCGGTGCCGTCCTCGGTGATCACCCGGTAGACCACGTTCGGCGAGGTGGAGATCAGGTCCAGGTCGAACTCGCGCTCCAGGCGCTCGCGGGTGATCTCCATGTGCAGCAATCCCAGAAAGCCGCAACGGAATCCGAATCCCAGCGCCACCGAGGTCTCCGGCTCGTAGGTCAGCGCGGCGTCGTTGAGTTGCAGCTTGTCCAGCGCCTCGCGGAGGTTCGGGTAGTCGGAGCCGTCCACCGGGTACAGGCCCGAGTACACCATCGGCTTGGGCTCCCGGTAGCCGGTCAGCGCCTCGGTGGCCCCGTGGCGGGCGCTGGTGACGGTGTCGCCCACCTTGGACTGCCGGACGTCCTTCACGCCGGTGATCAGATAACCCACCTCGCCGACGCCGAGGCCCTCGGAGGGTTTGGGTTCCGGGGAGACGATGCCCACCTCGAGCAGTTCGTGGGTGGCGCCGGTGGACATCATCTTGATCTTCTCCCGCGGGGTGATCTTGCCGTCGACCACCCGGACGTAGGTCACCACCCCGCGGTAGATGTCGTAGACGGAGTCGAAGATCATCGCCCGAGCCGGGGCGTCGGCATCGCCGGTGGGTGCGGGCACCTGGCGCACCACCTCGTCGAGCAGGGCCGGCACCCCTTCGCCGGTCTTGCCGGACACCCGCAGCACGTCGCCGGGTTCGCAGCCGATGATGTGGGCGAGTTCGGCGGCGTAACGCTCGGGGTCGGCGGCGGGCAGGTCGATCTTGTTGAGCACCGGGATGACCGTCAGGTCGCGGTCCAGCGCCAGGTAGAGGTTGGCCAGGGTCTGCGCCTCGATGCCCTGGGCGGCGTCGACCAGCAGCACCGCCCCCTCGCAGGCCTCCAGCGCCCGGGACACCTCGTAGGTGAAGTCGACGTGGCCGGGGGTGTCGATGAGGTGCAGGACGAACTTCTCGTCGCCGACCTGCCAGGGCAACCGGACGTTCTGGGCCTTGATGGTGATGCCGCGTTCCCGCTCGATGTCCATCCGGTCCAGATACTGGGCGCGCATCGAGCGCTCGTCGACCACACCGGTCAGCTGCAGCATCCGGTCGGCAAGCGTGGACTTGCCGTGGTCGATGTGGGCGATGATGCAGAAGTTCCGGATCCGCGCCGGCGCCGTGAACGTCTGATCGGCGAAACTGCTGATGGGAATCTCCTGATGGGCGGGCGGGTCCGGCTCAGGCAAGCCTATCCAGCCGGCCGGCGATCCGACTCCCCGCCTCCCGGTGATCCTCGCCTATGCTGTCGAGAATGGCCTCGCAGTGGAGGACTTTTCAGCGGCTGGCGGAGCATCTCGTGTTCAACGAGGCTCCGAAGCTCATCCGTCAGCTTCAGCACCCCGGCGGGGTGCAGCAGGCGGTGCAGCGGACCATCCAGCAGGGCATCCGGCTGGGTATCGAAGCCCTGGTGATGACCGCGCTGGCGCCCGACCCGCCGGTGGCGATCGCCGCCGGGCGCCCGGTCACCCGCACCATGGTTCACACCTCCGAACGGGCCCGGCGGGTGGTGTACGCCCCCGACCTGGACGGCCGCGCCGATCCCGGCGAGGTGGTCTGGACCTGGGTGGTCTACGAGGACGATCCGACCAGGGGCAAGGACCGTCCGGTGCTGGTGGTCGGGCGCGACCGCACCACCCTGCTCGGGCTGATGCTGTCCAGCCAGGCCCACCACGCCCACGACCCGAGTTGGGTGCACGTCGGCACGGGCAGCTGGGACTCAGGCTATGAGGATGGGGAGGGACGGCCCAGTTGGGTGCGGCTGGACCGGGTTCTCGACGTTCCGGAGGAGAGCATCCGCCGGGAGGGCGCGATCATGGACCGGCAGATCTTCGAGGTCGTGGCCACCCGGTTGCGCGCCGAATACCGCTGGCGCTGAGCGCTTCGGCTCAGCCGCCGGTGATGTAGGCCCGCAGCTGCTGCCGTTCGGACTGCAGTTCCTCCATCCGGTTCTTCACCACGTCGCCGATGCTGACAATGCCGACCAGTCGCCCGTCGTCCAGAACGGGGACGTGGCGGACCCGGTTGTTGGTCATCAGGGCGGCCAGGTCGTCGACCGGGTCGTCGGGGCGGCAGGTCACCGCGACGTCGCTCATGATCTCCGCGACCGGCCGACGCAGCAGTTCGGGGCCGTGTTCGTGCAGACGGCGGACCACGTCGCGCTCGGAGACGACGCCGACGATGCCGGCGGCGCCGTGGCCGGCCCCCGGGGACGCGATCACCACCATCGCCCCGATGTTGTGCACCGCCAACTCGGCCAGCAGGCCGGTGACCGTGGTGCTCTCGGTGACGGTGGCCACCGCAGCACCCTTGACCCTCAGGATGTCAGCGATCCGCACGATCCGCTCCCCTCGCCGTGATGAACGTCATGTCAGGCTACGACGACGGCGGCCGCCCCCGAAAGGGGGCGGCCGCCGCCGGTCTGAGCCCGGATCTACTTGATCGGGTTGCCGTCCTCGTCGAGGTGCTCGACCTCGGCGTGCTGCTTGCGAACGGTGCCCTTCACGGTTTCGGTGTGCTCGGTCTCCTCGGTCCGCAGGCGGATCTCCTCGGCGACGTGCGCCGTCTTGTTCACCACGGCTTCCTCGCGGGTCTCGACGACCTCGATGGTGGAGTCGCTCCAGTCCCAGTCGTCGGCGATGGGCTGGTCGACGACCTTGCGGAGCACCTCGGCATGCACCTCGGTGAGATTGACCTGCTCCTCCACCTCACGGGCGGTGACGTAGCGGCGCACCCGGGTCTTGCCGGCTGCCACCGTGCGCTTACCGACCTCCAACTGCTCCTCGGCGAGCCTCAGCACCTCTTCTTTGACGTCACCGAGGGCCTTGTGCTCGGCGACGATCCCGGCGCCGCGGGCCTCCAGGTCGACCGGGTTGTGCTTGGCGAGGATGTCCTCGGCCTTCTTGGCCTGGGCGTCGTCCTTGACCCGCACGGTCAGGATGGCGCCACCCTTGGCCAGTGCCTTCTCGTAGGCAGCGCCCTCATAGAGTTTGACGTCCTGGCCGAAGAGCCGACGCCACAGGCCGGGGCCGTTAGCGGCGCGGCCGGCGTTCCTGGCCACTGCGGCGCTGTCGAGGGTGTTCACGTCCGGATCTGCGAACCCGGCGTCCTCGAGGGCCTTCTCCGCCCGGCGGCTCGCGGCCACCGTGTCGAACAGCACGACCATCTCGTTTGCGCTCACGTGTTTTGACTCCTTCTCTTCGGTTGGGCTGGTTGCTTCGCGGACCGCCCTGAGCGGTCCGGCCTTTCAGAACGCGCAGCGCGGGAGCCGCCGGCTTCTGAATCCTTCGATGCCACCCGTTCGACGGTGGCCTGCTGCACCCGGAGGGTGACCTGCTCGGTATGGCGCTCGACCGTGCGGACCTTGCGAACGTGCAATTCCTCGCGCAGCACCAGACGGCGTTCGACGACGAGCACCTCTTCGACGACCGGGATGATGATCTCGGTTCGCGTCTCGCGCACCGGGGGCGCCTTCTTGACCTCTTTGCCGATCTGCACCCGGCGAACCTCGAAGTTGTCACTGGCCAGAGGAACGACGACTTTCCGGACCCGCTCGGTGGTGGTGCGGCGCACCCGCACCCGGCCGGTCTCGACCGTGCGCTTGTCGACGGTCAGTTGCTCCTCGGCGAGCCTGATGACGGCTTCGTCAACGACGCGGCCCGCATCGTCTCCAGCTAACTTTCCGTCCTGACTTCGCCCTGATGTTCGGCCGTCCGGCTGCCGCTTGCGCGCGGGCTGCTTCGGGGTCCGACTTTTACCGCTATCTGCCTGCACCAATTGACCTCTACGTCACCTAGCAACTCGCCGGTTACACGCTCTGAACGAACGCACTCGCCCAGAGTGGCACGCGTTCGTGTTCATGTCTGGCAAATTGGGCAAACGTTCAAAAATTATTCACAGACCCGGTCCCCAACCGTCGCACCCGCCCGTTGCGCCACATTCGGAACATGCGGGGAGGAAACATGGGGGTAGAAATAGGGCCATGTTGGAGATCACCCTGCTCGGCACCGGTAGCCCGATGGTCGATGCGAACCGGGCCGGGCCGTCGACGATGGTCAGGGCCGGCGGGCAGACCTTCCTGGTGGACTGCGGCCGCGGGGCGCTGATGCGGGCGGCGGCCGCCGGGGTGGGCGCGGCGAACCTGACCGCCCTGCTGCTGACCCATCTGCACAGCGACCACATCACCGACCTGTCCGACGTCATCACCACCCGTTGGATCAGCACGATCGGCCCCAACCCCTTGCCGATCATCGGCCCGCCCGGGACCAAGGCGGTGGTGGAGGCGACCCTGGCCGCGCTGGCGCCGGACGTCTCCTACCGGATTCACCACCACGCCGACATCACCGAGCCGCCGGAGTTGCACGTCCACGAGCACACCGCGGGGCAGGTCTGGGATGCCGCGCAGAACGGGGCGGGCGTGCGGATCACCGTGGCGCCCACCGACCACCGCCCGGTGGAACCGACCATCGCCTTCCGCATCGAGCACGACGGCGCCTCAGTGGTGCTGGCCGGGGACAGCGTGCCGTGCGGCACACTGGACGAACTGGCCCGCGGCGCGAACGCGTTGGTGCACACGGCGATCCGCAAGGACCTGGTGGAACTGATGCCGGCGCAGCGCATCCGCGACATCCTCGACTACCACTCCTCGGTGGAGCAGGCCGCGGCGACCGCGGCCCGGGCCGGGGTGGACACCCTGGTGCTCACGCACTACGTCCCCCCACTGGTGCCCGGCCAGGAGGAGCAGTGGCGGGCGCTGGCCGCGACGGCGTTCGACGGGCGGGTGGAACTGGGCGACGACCTGCTGACGGTGCCGGTGAATCCCTAAGCCAGCCGGGTCATCTCGACGACGACGTCGAGTTCGCTGGAGCCCTCGCCCAGGTAGATGCCCTTCAGCGGCGTCACATCGGCGTAGCTTCGCCCCGACCCGACGCTGATGTACTGCTCGTTGATCTCGGTGTCGTTGGTGGGGTCGTAATGCCACCAACTGCCGGTCCAGGCCTGAAACCACGCGTGGCTCTCGCCCCGGACGGGCTCACCGGTGTCCGCGTTGGCCTTCGGATGCAGGTACCCCGATACGTAGCGGGCCGGAATTCCCATCGCGCGCAACAGGATCAGCGACAGATGGGCGAAGTCCTGGCACACTCCTTCGCCCTCGCGCAGCGCGTCCAGGCCTGAGGAGTGCACACCGGTGGTACCCGGGACGTAGCGCAACTCGTTGCGCACCCACTCAACGGCCGCGAGCGCGGCGTGATGCGGGTCGCGCCCCTTGGCGAGGTGGCGGGCCACCCTGGCCAGCCGCTTGCTGGCAGGTGTGTAGGGCGTCGGTGTGAGCACCTCGTGGTAGCGGTCCAGGATTCTCTCGGACCGCAGGTCGGCCCAGCCCGCATCCGCCGCGGGCGTCTCCGCCTTGTCGGTTTCGACGACCGAGGACGAGGTGACCTGCAGTTCGATGTGCGGGGCATGCAGATCGAAGGCGGTGACCGCGGTGCCCCAGTAGTCGACGTAGCGGTAGGACCGGGTCGCCGGCGCGGTCTCCACCCGGTTGACGATCACGTTCTGCCGGGAGTCCGAACGCGGCGTCAGCCGCGCCTCGTTGTAGGAGGCGGTCACCGGGGCCTGGTAGGCGTACCCGGTCGCGTGCACCACCCGCATCCGCCACATCAGGCGCCACCGCCGTCGGAGCTGTGGCCGGCGTCCGACCAGGCCACCCACATGGTGGGCCGGAAGAACCGGGTCGCCAACGCCTCGGCGACCTCGCGGCAGGTGGCCTGCAGGGTGGCCAGGCGGTCCTCCAGGGACTCCAGCAGTGCGCCGGGCCGCACGAATTCCAGCTCGCTGCGGGTGCGGCCGAGAACCCGGCGCGCCTCGGCGCCCGGCCCGGCCCGGTCGGCGGGGCTGCTCAGCAACCGCTCCAGGCTGTGCTCGGCCAACCGCAGCGAGAAGAACGCCGAACGCGGGAACAGCCGATCGAGCAGCATGAACTCCACGACGCGGTTGGCGTCGAGCACACCCCGGTGGGTGCGCAGGTAGGTGTCGTGCGCGCCGGCGGCGCGCAGGACGCTGACCCAGGCCGGTGAGGAGGCGCTGTCCCCCACCCGCGACAACAGCAGCCGCACCGTCATGTCGACGCGTTCGAGGGCCCGGCCCACCACCAGGAAGCGGTAGCCGTCGTCGCGGGACAGTGTCGAGTCCGACAGCCCGGCGAACATCGCGGCCCGGCCTTCGACGAAGGTGAAGAACTCGTGCGGGCCGAGCCGACGTGCCGCTCGCTCGCGTTCGGGCAGCGCGTTGAAGGTGGTGTTGAGGCATTCCCACATGTCCCCGGAGATCACCTCGCGGGCCGAGCGGGCGTTCTCCCTTGCCCCGCCGATGGCATCGACGATCGAACAGCCACTGGGCAGTCCGCGGCGAAAGGCCACCAGATCGGTGAGCGCCCACATGTCCAGCCGGGTGGTCGGCGGCTCGATTCCCAAGACCTGCAACAGGATTCGGGATGCCTGGTCGGGGTCGACGGTGGAGTCCTCAAGCAGTTGGTGCACCGTCACATCCAGGATCCGGGCGGTGTCGTCGGCACGTTCGACGTAGCGGCCGATCCAGTACAGCGCCTCGGCGTTGCGGGCCAGCATCAGCGGCCGGCCCTCTGCTGCTGTTGTTGTTGCTGCTGGCCGGTCATCACGCGCTGCCGCAGCAGGTGCATATCGCCACCCCCGTCCGCCACCGGAAGGTTTCGCACCACCTGGGCGGCCGGTGCTTCGCGGTCCGGGGCCGAGGAGCGCGAGGCCAGCACCCAGGTGTCCTTCGACCCGCCGCCCTGACTGGAGTTGACCACCAGTGATCCCTCGGTCAGCGCGACACGGGTCAGACCGCCCGGCAGGACCCAGACCTGCTCGCCGTCGTTGACCGCGAAGGGGCGCAGGTCCACGTGACGGGGCGCCAGCGTGTCGGCGACCTTGGTCGGCACGGTGGACAGTTGGACCACGGGTTGGCCGATCCAGCCACGCGGGTCGGCGGTGATCTTGCGGCGGGCAGCGGCCAGTTCCCTCTCGGTGGCATGCGGCCCGAACACGATGCCGTAGCCGCCGGAACCCTCCACCGGTTTGACGACGAGTTCGGCGATCCGGTCCAGCACCTCGGCCCGTTCGTCGTCCAGCCAGCAGCGCAGCGTGTCCACACTGGCCAGCAGCGGCTTCTCTCCGAGGTAGTACTCGATGATGGTCGGGACGTAGGTGTAGACGAGTTTGTCGTCGCCCACGCCGTTACCCACCGCACTGGAGATCACCACGTTGCCGGCCCGGGCGGCGTTGAGCACACCGGCCACGCCCAGGATGGAATCCGGCCGGAAGTGCATGGGGTCGAGGTATTCGTCGTCGATGCGCCGGTAGATGACGTCGACCTGCCGCTCCCCCTCGGTGGTGCGCATGTAGACGACGTTGTCCCGGCAGAACAGGTCCGGGCCCTCGACCAGTTCGACGCCCATCTGCCGGGCCAGCAGCGAGTGCTCGAAGTAGGCGGAGTTGAACGGGCCCGGGGTGAGCACGACGACGGTGGGATCGGATTCGTTGGTGGCCGCCGCGTTGCGCAGCGCCCGCAGCAGGTGGCCTGGGTAGTCGTCGACCGGCCGCACCCGGTGGGTGCCGAACAGGTTGGGGAACACCCGGGTCATCACCCGGCGGTTCTCCATCACGTAGGAGACGCCCGACGGCGAGCGGAGGTTGTCCTCGAGCACCCGGAAGGTGCCGGCGGCGTCGCGCACGATGTCGATGCCGGCGACGTGGATCCGGACCCCGTTGGGCGGGCTGATCCCGGCCGCTTCGCGGTGGAAATGCTCGCAGCTGGTGACCAGCCGACGCGGGATCACCCCGTCGCGGAGGATCTCCTGGTCGCCGTAGACGTCGTCGAGAAACCGCTCGAGGGCGATGACCCGCTGGGCGATACCGGCCTCGAGTCTGGCCCACTCCGCGGCGGAGATGACCCGCGGAACCAGGTCCAGCGGGAAGGGGCGCTCCTGGCCGGACAGCGAGAAGGTGATGCCCTGGTCGACGAAGGCCCGGCCCAGTGCCTCGGCCCGGGCGCCGAGTTCCTCGCTGTCGGTCGGCGCCAGTTCGGCGTAAATGCCCTTGTAGGGGGCCCGCACCCGGCCCTGGCGGTCGAACATCTCATCGAACGCGGCGCTGTAGGAGCCCAGTTCGCGGTAGCCGCCGAAGGTTCCGGAGTCATCGGCCATGGCGGGTCGTGACCGGTTGCGGGCGGTTTTCGGGGTCTGCGCCCGTGCGCTGAGAAGGGTCACGGGTGATAATGCTGCATGAGGTCGGCCGTCTCTGCAGGGTGAGAAGCTCCATTTTGGGCCGGAGCCCGTGGTACTGGTAGTCTGGGCGGGCGCCGCGAGGGCAGAAGTCCCGGTGCTGACCTGACCAGCTTTGAACTACCCGTATTTGAGATTGAGGAACTGACGCGTGGCCAACATCAAGTCGCAGAAGAAGCGCATTCTCACCAACGAGCGCCGCCGTGTGCGCAACAAGTCGGTGAAGTCGTCGCTGCATACCGCGATCCGCGCGTTCCGCACCGCCGCCGCCGACGGCGACAAGGACAAAGCCGGCGTGCTGCTGGTCGCGACCAGTCGCAAGCTGGACAAGGCGGCCAGCAAGGGCGTCATCCACAAGAACCAGGCCGCCAACAAGAAGTCGGCGCTGGCGCAGGCCTTCAACAAGCTCTGATCGACGGCCGCCTCCTCAGCGGCTTCCCGCCAATTCGGCTACCTTGCGCACCGCCGTTTCCAGGGCGTAGTCGGGGTCGGCCGCCGCGCCTTTGACGTCGGCGTTGAGAGCGGCCACCAGCCCGATCGCGATCGCTACCTTGTCGCGGGACCATCGCCGGGCCTGTTTCTGGACCTTCTGCACCCGCCACGACGGCATGCCCACCTCCGAGGCTAGCCGGTACGGGTCCCCCGACAACGGCCCGATCCGGGCGATGGAGTGCACCGCCTCGGCCAGTGCGTCGGCGAGCACCACGTGCGGTGCGCCCTCGGCTCGCGCCCAGCGCAGCGCCTCGGCCGCGCCGGCGACATCGCCGGTCACCGCCTTGTCGGCGATGTCGAAGCCGGTGACCTCGGCTTTGCCGCTGTGGTAGCGGCGCACCGCGGCCTCGTTCACCCGGCCGCCGGTGTCGGCGACCAGTTGGGAGCAGGCGGCGGCGAGCTCCCGCAGGTCGGAGCCGACCGCCTCGAGCAGTGCGGCGACGGTGTCGTCGTCGGCCCTGACGTTCAGCGCCCGGAATTCGGCTCGCACGAAGCCGGCCCGGTCCCCGGCCCTGGTGATCTTGGCGCACTCGTGAACCTCGGCCCCCAGGTCGCGCAACTGCCCGGCCAGCGCCTTGGCCCGCCCGCCGCCGGAGTGCAGCACCACCAGCACGGTGCCCGGCGGCAGGTCGGCCGCCGCGGCGGCGAGTAGCGCGACGGCGTCCTTGCCCGCCTCGTCCGCGGACTCCAGGACCACCACCCGCTCGTCGGCGAACAGCGACGGGCTGAGCAGTTCGGCGAGTTCGTTGGTGGAGACGTCCCCGGCCCGCAACCGATCGACCGGAACGTCGTCGCTGCCGGCCGTTGCCCGGGTGGAGCGCAGGATCGCGCCCACCGCCCGCTCGACGAGCAGTTCCTCCTCGCCGAGCACCAGATGCAGTCCCGCCGCCTCGCTCACCCCCCGATGGTGTCACGGACCGGCGACGAGACTCGACACCGACCATGCCGCCCCGCTCAGCAGTGCCGCGGCCAGCGCGAAGGCCGACGCCTGCCGGAACCGGCGCCGGCGCCACAGCGCGACCGCTGCCCCGCCGGCACATCCGACGGTGACCAGACCAGCCCACCCCGACGGCACCGGCACCGCCGCGCCGGGCAGCCGGGCGGCCGCGTGCGCGACCCGCAGCAGCCACCACAGCTCCGGGCCGGTGAACCGGATCAGCAGATCGGCAGCCGGCGGCCAGAACACCACCAGCGCCGCCGCTGCGGTGCCCAGCACGGTGATGGTCGCAATGACCGGTGCCACAAGCAGATTGGCCAACACCGAAACCACACTGAACCGCCCCGATATCGCCGCGATCAGCGGAGCGGTCACCAGGTGGGCGGCGGCGGCGACGCACAGCCCGTGCGCCAGGGGTTTGGGCCAGCCGGCATCGGCCAACCGGGCCGACCATCCCGGCGCCACGAGTACGAGCGCGGCCGTCGCGGACACCGACAGCGCGAAGCCGACGTCGACGGCCAACTGGGGTGCCAGCATCATCAGCGCGATCACGGTTGCGGCCAGGGCCGGGACGGCCTGCCGGCGGCGGGCGGCGAGCACGCCGAACAGGGCGACGGCCCCCATGACGGCGGCGCGCAGCACGCTCGCGGTGGGCTCAACGACGACGACGAAGGCGATCAGCGCCACCGCGGCCGACGCCACCGCCGGGGCGGGCCCGATCAGGTACCCCGACAGCAGGACCGCGCCGCAGACGATGGTGACGTTGGCGCCCGACACGGCGGTCAGGTGCGTCAGCCCGGCGGTGCGCAACTCGGCGGTGGTGGCGGGCGGGACCGCTGCGGTGTCACCCAGAACCAGTCCGGGCAGCAGGGCGGCCTGATCGGCGGGCAGGGCTTCGCGGGCGACGGAGGCGAACCGGTCGCGCACCGACCGGGCGGCACGCTGCACCGCGGAGGCCTGGCCGATTCGGGGACGACCCACGGCGGTGAGGGTGGCCACGGTGAGATCACGCCGGGTCGGCCGTCCGATGCGGGCACGGAAGCGGGCGGGCTGGCCGGCGCCCAGTTGACCGAAGCCTTCAACCGGGGCGAAAACCGTTACCAATCCGCTGGATTCGGCATCGGCGACCCGATGCAACCGGGCGCGGAACATCATTCGTCCGGGCCCGGACTGCCGGGGGCTTTCCGACGGCGCGACGGTCACCCACGCGGTCGTGCCGACCAGGGCGGCCAGCGGGTGGCGTTCGACGGCGTCGGCGCGCAACGCCACCGCAGCACCGAATCCGGCGCCGACGACCGACGCGGCGAGCACACCTGCCGCGGCGGCGCGCAGCCACGGGTGACGATCCCCGGCCAGGTGGCAGGCCAGCGCCCAGACGGCCGCGCCGGCCGCGCCGATGCCCGCGAGCAGCGGGCCCAGTCCCCAGACGACACCGGCCGCGGTGACCGCCCAGGCCGCCGCCGCAGCGGGAACCAGCCGCAGATCAAGCCGTACGGCCGGCTCGGCCACGACCTCAGACCCGCACCAGCGGGCGCAGCTTCTCCAGCCGGGCCGGGCCGATACCGTCGACCTCGCCCAACTGGTCGACGGCGCTGAATCGGCCGTTGGCCGAGCGCCACGCCACGATCGCGGCCGCCGTGACCGGACCGACGCCGGGCAGTGCGTCCAACTGGTCGGCGGTCGCGGCGTTGAGATCCAGCGGCGCCGCGGGTCCGGGCGGCGCGGCGGTTCGCTCGGGCGCGTCGCCGGCCCCGCCGACCGAACTGCCCAGGGCGGGGCGCTGACCGGCCGGTGCCGCGATCCCCACCACGATCTGCTCGCCGTCGGCGAGGTGGCGGGCCAGGTTCAGGCCGGCGGTGTCGGCACCCCGCAGCGGGCCGCCGGCCGCGGCGACGGCGTCGGCCACCCGGGCCTCGGGCGTGAGGGTGACCAACCCGGGCCGGGAAACCAGTCCGACCACGCTGACCACCATCGCCGCCGTCGGGGCCGGCGTCGGGGTCGCCGACGGACCGGGCGCGGTCGTCGACACCATCTCCACGGGCGGCAGATCGGCCGAGACCACCGGGGCTGGGCGTTGCCGGATCATGGTGAAGACGGTGACCAGCACGGCCAGGGCGGCGATGACCGCCATCGCGATACCCCCGGCGCGACCCGGGTCGGCCCGGATCGCCGCCAGCCAGGCGTGCCCGCGGGCCGGCCGGCCGTCGGGCACCCAGTCGGGTTCGCCGCCGTCCTCGGTGTCCTCGCCGTCGGGGTCTTCGCCATAGGGCCGCAGCCCGAGGCGGCGCTGAAGATTCGCCAACGGCTCGTCGGTTCGCATGGAGCGAAGGTAGAACCGGGCACCGACGAGCGGATACCCCGATCGGGCGCGGTGTGGACGGGGTCGAGTCTGTGGAGTAACCGACGCGGGCGTGGGTGTGATGGTGTAGGGAGATGCCCATGACCGCAACCAACGACCGGCCCATCCGGGTCATCCAGTGGACCACGGGCAACATCGGCCGGCGATCGCTGCACGCCATCATCGGCCGGCCCGACATGGAACTGGTGGGTGTCTACGCCCACGGCGTCGACAAGGTCGGCCTCGACGCGGCCGACCTCGCCGGCCTGGCCGAACCCACCGGCATCACCGCCACCAACGACATCGACGCACTCCTGGCCGCCCGGCCCGACGCGTGCTGCTACAACCCGCTGTGGCCCAGCATCGACGAACTCGAGCGGCTGCTGGAGGCGGGGGTCAACGTGTGTTCGTCGGCGGCCTGGATCACCGGCGGCAAGCACACGGCCGACGATCTTCGCCGGATCAGGAACGCCTGTGCGCGTGGCAATTCCACGATCTTCGGCAGCGGCGCCCATCCCGGCATGACGAACATGGTCGGCATGGTGCTCTCCGGTTCCTGTGAACGCGTCGATGAGATCCGGATCACCGAATCGGTGGACTGCTCGGCCTACGAGTCGGCCGGCACCCAGACCGCCATGGGTTTCTCCCGCGATCCCGAAACGCCGGGACTGGCCGAGAGTGTGGCCGAGGAGAGCGCGGTGTTCGCCGAATCGGCGGCGATGATGGCCGACGCGATCGGGGCCGAGTTGGACCGGATGACGTTCGACGTGACGTTCACGACGGCAACCGGCGACACCGACCTGGGTTTCATGACGATCCCGGAGGGCACCGTCGGCGGGGTGATGGGCTATCACCGCGGCTGGGTGGGTGAGCGCAACGTGGTCAGCGTCGGGTTCAACTGGACGATGGGCGAGCACGTGGTGCCGCCCAAGCCCCTGGAGCACGGCCACGTGATCCAGGTGTTCGGGGTGCCGAACATGCGCACCGTACTGCACTGCCTGCCGCCGAGGGACTGGACCGAACCGGGTTTCATGGGTCTGGGCATGATCTACACCGCGATGCCGGTCACCAACGCGGTGCCGGCGGTGGTGGCCGCCGAACCGGGGATCGTCACGTTGAAGGACCTGCCCCCGATCACCGGCCGGTTCGCGGCCCGTGACGCAGGATCGCCGGTCCCACAGCCACACTCACCGCCGTGAGCGCGATGCCGGGGGCGACCACGAAGGAAGATCGCGGATCGCGGCCGGTTCGGGTAATTTCCCGCGGGTGGACATCGAACGTCGGAGATTCATCGCGGGACTCGGAGGGGTGGCGGTCGCCGCTCCCCTGCTGGCGGCATGCTCGAACGGCAGCGGCGACAAAGCCAACGGCGGCGGCGACAAAGCCAAGGGCGGCGACGCATCGGCCGGGTCCGGAACGGGGGGATCCGGAACAGAGCCGACGCGGATGATCCCCGAGCCGCCCAGAGGAGAGCCGGGAAGCCTGCTGTCCCAGGAACGGATCGACACCGGAATCAAAGGGGCGCGGGCCTGGCGTGTCCGCTACATCTCCCGCGACGTCAACAACGTCGCGCAGGAAGCCAGTGGCCTGGTGATCGCCCCGGCCGACCATGGCGAGAACCGGCCGATCCTGACCTGGTGCCACGGCACCACCGGTCTGGGAGACGCCGCATGCCCGTCGGCACAGCCCGACCCGGCCCGCGAACTCATCACCTACTTCACCCCGGAGGCCACCCAGCAGATCGACTACGGGGTGCCCGGACTGCAGGGCTGGATCGACGACGGGTGGGTGGTGTGCGCCACCGACTACCAGGGCCTGGGCACGCCCGGCATGCACCAGTACACGGTCAACATCACCAACGCCCGGGACGCCGTCTACATGGCGCACGCGGCACGCAGACTCGACGCCGGCGCCGGCACCACGCTGGGGTGCTCAGGCTGGTCGCAGGGCGGCGGCGCGGCGGCGGCGGTGGCCGAACTGGATCCGGCCGACTACGGCGACCTGAAACTCATCGGCACCGTGCCGATGTCACCGGGGGTGGGCAAGATCGCCCTGGAGAATCCGGCCTCGGTCACCGCGGCCCTGACGAATCCCAACATCCCCCCGGACTCGCACCTGGTGATGGTGCTGGCGGGGACCTGGGCAGCCAACCCGACGAAACTCACCCTGGCCCAGACCTTCTCACCGCTGGGCGAGGAGATCATCCAGAAGGCCTGGAACAACCAACCGGTGCATCACCTCAACGACACCGTCTTCCGCATGTTCAAGCTCAAGGGGGCGGTGCTCAACCCCGACCCGCCGAACTTCGGCGAATGGAAGGACGCGATCGTCGCCGGGTCAGCGGGCAACAAGAAGCCGGTCGCGCCGGTGCTGGTGTGCATTGACACCTTCGACAACGGCAGCGTGGTGCCGGTGACCTGGCAAACCACCTACGTGCAGGCGGCCAGGAAACTCGGCGGCACCGTCGAGACCCGCGAGTACCCCGAGGACGACCACTTCTCGCTGCCGGTCAGTTGCGTCGGCGACGCCCGGGCCTGGCTGAACAAACTGCGGGGCTGAGAAGCTCAAGCGTCCAGCGCGACCACCACACCGAGCGCGCCCGGTCCCAGGTGCACACCGAGCACCGGCCCGAGTTCGGTGATCAGGGGCTCACCGCAGGCGGGTAGCGCGGCGGCCAGGGTGGCCGCGAGGTCGGCGGCGCCGTCGGGGTCGTCGACGTGGTGCACGGCCAGTGCCGCGCGCCCTTCGCCGACCACCTCCAGGACCTGCTCCACCATCGCCGCGAGCGCCTTCGAGGTGGTGCGGACCCGTTGGGACAGAACAAGTTTGCCATCGGTCATGGTCAGCAGCGGCTTGACCGCGAGTGCGGTGCCCAGCCAGGAGGCCGCCGTCCCGATCCGGCCGCTGCGACGCAGGTTCTCCAGTCGCTGCACCACGATGTAGGCATGCACCCGTTGCACCGCGGCCCGCGCCTCGGCGGCCACGTGATCCAGGCCGGCGCCGCCGTGTGCGGCGCGGGCGGCGGCCAGGGCGACGAATCCGGTTCCCATGCCGGCCGATCGGGAGTCGACCACCCGCACCGCGCCGTCGAAACCCCCGGCGGCGTGCCCGGCGGCGCCCAGCGTGCTCGACAATTCGGTGGAGAGGTGCACCGCCACCACGCCGTCACCGCCGCTGCCCTCCAGTGCCGACCGGTACAGCGCGGCCAGTTCCGCCGGACCCGCGCCGGCCGTGGTTACCTGTGAACTCTGGTAGAGGTCGGCCGGCATCGCATCCACACCGTCGCGCAGGTCGGCCCCGTCGCGCAGCACGTGCAGCGGCGCCACCCGAATTCCCCACTGCGCCAAAAGGTCCGCCGGCAGCCGGGCCGAGGAGTCCGTCACCACGACGACCGGCACGGCGGTCAGTCCGAACCGTCGGCAACACCGGCTTCCGCCAGCGCCTTGAGCATCAGTTCGGCGACCGCCTCGTGGGCCTCGAAGTTCCAGTGGATGCCGTCGGGATTGCCGCGACCGCCGATGATGTGTTCGGCCACCGCCTCCTTGAGGTCGACCAGTGGCACATGGTGGGTCGTGGCCCACCGGGTGATGGCGGCCGCGGTCCCATCCCGGCCGTGATGGGCGCGGCCGTAGGTGGGGGCGACGTGCACCGACGGCAGCGAGGCGACGATCGGAATCCCCGGCCGGTTGAAGTCGATTGCGCCGCGGGTCATCTCCAGGTACTCGACGGTCAGGTGCGGCGGCAGCGCCGACCGGGACACCGGCGACAGCCGGGGCTGCAGCCACCCATAGCCTGAACGCACCCACCGCCGCAGCAGCGGGGGCCGGACGTAGCGGATCATCTCCCGGGCCGCCGTCGGAAGCGGCGAGGGCAGCGAGTCCATGCCACTGGTGGCGAAGATCACCGCGCCGGCACGCGGCAGCGCCGCCCACGACCGCGGATCCTGGGTGGCCGCCCACCACACGTCGCGGCAGGTCCAGCCGATCCGGCCGATCAGTTCCAGATCCCATTCCAGTTGGCCGGCAACGATATTCGGCCAGATCCGCGGATCGTCGGCGGGCAGTCCGCCCTGGGGTCCGTAGTACGACAGCGAGTCGCAGAAGACCAGCAGCGTCCTGCGGGCGGGGCGGGCATCAGAGGACATCGTTGGAGACCTGAGCCGAGGCGTTCCAGACGTCCAGCCGCCAGCGCAGATCGCAGACCGCTGCCTCGGCGGGGCCGTGGCCCGAGAGCTGAGCCCAGCTGGCGTTGCCCATCCCGCCCAGCACCGGCCAGGAGTCCACGGGAAGGTCCAGCAGCACCGCGGTGAGCGCGGCGATCAGTCCGCCGTGCGCCACCAGGATCACCGGACGCTCGGGCTCGTCGGCACCCCATTCCGGTTCCCCCGCAAGCAGTTCGGCCACCAGCGGCAGGCTGCGGTCGGCGACGTCGACGCGGCTCTCGCCGCCGTGCGGCGCCCACCTCGCATCATCGCGCCAGGCCAGCCGCGCGCCCGGGGCGGCGTCGTCGACCTCGTGATGGGTCATGCCCTGCCAGTCCCCCAGATGGGTCTCCCGCAACCGGGTGTCGACCCGCACCGGCAGCCCGCTGCGTTCCCCCAACGTCAAGGCGGTGTCGTGGGCGCGGCGCAGGTCCGAGGATACGATGAGCAGTGGCTGCCGTTTGGCCAGCACCTCGGCCGCCGCTAGCGCCTGCGCCCGGCCGAGGTCGGTCAGCGCGGTGTCCAACTGGCCCTGCATGCGGCTGCCGGCGTTGAACTCGGTCTGGCCGTGCCGCAACATGACCAGGTGGCGCACCCTCACGACGGCTCCTCGGCGGAGATTTCGACGTCGTCGAGGTCGACGGGCACCAGGGGGCAGTCCCGCCACAACCGGTCCAGCGCATAGAAATTCCGCTCGTCGGTGTGCTGAATGTGCACGACGATGTCGACGTAGTCCAGCAACACCCAGCGACCCTCCCGGGCGCCCTCCCGGCGGGCCGGCTTGTAGCCGGCCTGGCGCATCTTCTCCTCGACCTCGTCGACGATGGCGTTGACCTGACGCTCGTTGGTGGCCGAGGCGATCACGAAGCAGTCGGTGATGACCAGTTGGTCGGACACGTCGATGACGACGACGTCCTGGGCGAGTTTGGACGCCGCGGCCCGCGCGGCCACCGTCGCCATTTGGATCGCTTCGGCCGAGGCGCTCATGTGGTCACCTCCTGGGACACCCGATACAGGTCGCGTTTGGCCACGTACTGCACCACCCCGTCGGGGACCAGGTACCAGATCGGCCGGCCGTCGGCGGCTCGCCGGCGACAGTCGGTGGACGAGATGGCCAGGGCGGGCACCTCGACCAGTCGCAGCGCCCCGTCCGGCAGTTTGCCGAACGCGGCGACGACGTGCGAGCCGGTGAGTTCGTAACCCGGACGGCTGACGCCGACGAAGGTCGCCAGCCCGAACAGTTCCTCGCAGCCCTGCCAGGTGAGGATCGTGGCCAGCGCATCGGCGCCGGTGATGAAGAACAGTTCGCTGTCGGGATGCACCGCGCGGAGATCGCGCAGAGTGTCGGTGGTGTAGGTCGGCCCGCCGCGGTCGATGTCCACCCGGCTGACCGAGAACCGCGGATTAGACGCGGTGGCGATCACCGTCATCAGATAGCGGTCCTCCGCGGCGGTGACGTGGCGGTCCTTCTGCCACGGCTGCCCGGTGGGCACGAACACCACCTCGTCGAGGCCGAAGAGGTCGGCGACTTCGCTGGCGGCGACCAGGTGTCCGTGGTGGACGGGGTCGAACGTCCCGCCCATCACGCCGAGCCTGCGCGGGGACTGCATGAAATGGAAGCCTACTTGACGGCCGCAGCCGCCGAGATCGACGTTTTGGCGGCTTCTACTCGCACTTTCGCGCCCGTTTGTTGGTTTGGGCGCGAAGGGGGGTTACACCGGGAGCAACTGGTCGATGACCGACGCCAACTGCTTGGCCGACCGGCACTCGTGCATGGTGATGACGTCGGAGTAGCGCGGAACCGCCGAGTCGCCGCTGCCCCACAGATGCCGGGGCTCGGGGTTGAGCCAGTGCGCGTGCCGACTCGCGGTGACCATGCGGGCCAGCACGTCGGCGGCCGGGTTGCGGTAGTTGGTGCGGCCGTCACCGAGGACCAGCAGCGAACTGCGCGGGGAAAGCACGCCGGGGAAGTTCTCGGTGAAGGAGACGAACGCGTTGCCGTAGTCGGAGTGCCCGT
>NZ_JBBATF010000049.1:0-18381 GCF_040398885.1 Mycobacterium sp.
GCGGGGCTCACATCGTCACCTCGGCCACCACCGCGAAATGGTCGCTGGCCCACACCGTCGACCTCCGCGGTGCCGGCCAGAGCACATCGGCGCACACGGCCTGCTCCGGAACGACGGGGGGTGGACACCATCACGTAGTCGAGTCGGCGGTGCGGATGGATGGCACGGCGGGGGACCAACGGGTTGCTCGCCGACCAGGTGTGTCCCGGGTCGGTGTTGCCCGCCGCGGTCCAGGCGTCGACGAGGGCGAAATTCGGCACCGCTCCGGCGGAAAGTCCGGTGGCGCAGCGGTACTCGTCGGACTCCGGGGTGCAGTTGAGATCCCCGCCGAGGACTGCCGGCAGGGAATCGCGTCGCTGTGTCTCATCGCCCAGCGTCTCGGCTAACGTTGCCTCATGGAACCTTTGTTCCTGACGCTGGTGTGGCTGGTGGCCGGGGCCCACTTCGCGTTCCTGGTCTATCTGCTCACCGGGGGGTTCCTGGCGCTGCGGTGGCGGCGCACCATCTGGCTGCACGGCCTGGCGGCACTGTGGGCGACGTGCAGCGTGGTGCTGGGCTTCGACTGCCCGCTGACCATCGTCGAGCGCTGGGCCCGCGAGCGGGCCGGCCTGCCGCCGCTGCCGGCCGCCGGATTCATCGACCACTACATCACCGGCGCCGTACACCCGGCCGCCGCGACGGGTCACCTGCAGGCCGGCGCGCTGCTGGCGGTGCTGGTCTCCTGGGTGTGCTTCGCGGTGACGGCGCCGCGGCGGCGGGCGCTCACCGCCCGGACGCGCCGGCCAACGCCCTGACCGCGTCCAGCAGCAGCGGGTCCAGCTCGGCGGGGTCGGTCGCGGCGAACGCCTCCAGTTCGGTGATCATCGCCGGGGTCCAGAACGACCGGAGGTGCCCGGCGATGCGGGCGACCGCCTGTTCGTGCGGCAGGGCTGCGTTGTTGCGCGCGATCTCCCGGCCCATCCGGGTCAGGGTCTCGATGTGCACGCTCAGCCGCCGACCGTGGTGCCGGACGCGGCCCTCTGGTCCAGCTCGAGGGGTCCGCGGCTGTTCGGGCTCACCTCCACCGCGGTCACCTTGTACTCCGGGCAGTTGGTGGCCCAGTCGGAGTACTCGGTGGTCACCACATTCGCCCCGCTGCCCGGGTAGTGGAACGTGGTGTAGACCACGCCGGGCGGCACCCGGTCGGAGATCCGTGCCCGCATGACCGTCGAGCCGACCCGGCTGGCCAGCGTCACCCACGACCCGTCGGCCACCCCGCGCGCCTCGGCGTCGGCCGCGTGGATCTCCAGCACGTCCTCGTCGTGCCAGGCCACGTTGGCGGTCCGGCGGGTCTGGGCGCCGACGTTGTACTGGCTCAGGATCCGGCCGGTGGTCAGCAGCAACGGGTAGCGCCGGCTGCTGCGCTCGTCGGTCGGCACGTACGGGGTCAGCTGGAAGGCGCCGTCGCCGCGGACGAACCGGCCCACGTGCATGATGGGGGTGCCGAGCGGGTGCTCGGCGTCGCACGGCCACTGCACGCTGCCCACCTTGTCGAGCAACTCGAAGGAGACCCCGGCGAAAGTCGGTGTCAGCGCGGCGATCTCGTTCATGATCTGGGCTGCCGACTCGTAGTGCATCGGATACCCGAGCGCGGTGGACAGATCGCAGGTGACCTCCCACTCCTGCTTCCCGGTGCGGGTCCGCATCACCGGCCGGACCCGATTGATGCGCCGCTCGGCGTTGGTGAAGGTGCCGTCCTTCTCCAGGAAGGAGGTGCCGGGCAGGAAGACGTGCGCGTAGCGGGCGGTCTCGTTGAGGAACAGGTCCTGAACGATCAGCAATTCCAGCGCCTCCAACGCCTTCTGCACATGGTGGGTGTTGGGGTCGGACTGCGCGACGTCCTCGCCCTGGATGTAGAGCGCCTTGAATCCACCGGTGGTGGCGGCGTCGAACATGTTGGGGATGCGCATGCCCGGGTCGGACCGCAGGGTGGTTCCCCACACCGCTTCGAACTGCTCCCGCACCGCGGTGTCGGAGACGTGGCGGTAACCGGAGAACTCGTGCGGGAACGAGCCCATGTCGCAGGAGCCCTGGACGTTGTTCTGCCCGCGCAGCGGATTCACCCCGACGCCGTTGCGGCCGATGTTCCCGGTCGCCATGGCGAGGTTGGCCATCGCCATCACCATCGTCGAGCCCTGCGAGTGTTCGGTGACACCCAGGCCGTAGTAGATGGCGGAGTTCGGCCCGGCGGCATACAGGCGGGCCGCCGAACGGATGTCGCCGGCCGGCACCCCGGAGACCCTCTCGACTTCCTCGGGGCTGTTCTCGGGCCGCCGGATGAACTGCTCCCAATCCTGGAAAAGCCCTGGCTCGCAGCGCGTTTCGACAAAATCGGTGTCGATCAGGCCCTCGGTGGCGATCACATGCGCCATCGCATTGACGACGGCGACGTTGGTGCCCGGCCGCAACTGCAGATGATGGTCGGCGCGAATGTGCGGCGAGCGCACCAGGTCGATGCGGCGGGGGTCCACCACGATCAGCCGTGCCCCTTCGCGAAGCCGCCTCCTCATCCGGGATGCGAACACCGGATGGGCCTCGGTCGGGTTGGCGCCGATGACCACGATGACGTCGGCGTCGGCCACCGACTTGAAATCCTGGGTTCCGGCGGAGGTGCCGAAGGTCTGCTTCAGTCCGTAGCCGGTGGGTGAGTGGCACACCCTCGCGCAGGTGTCGACGTTGTTGTTCCCGAACGCCGCCCGGACCATCTTCTGGACGACGAAGACCTCCTCGTTGGTGCATCGCGACGAGGTGATGCCGCCGATGCTGTCCCGGCCGTGCCGGTCCTGGATCTCGGTGAGTCGCCGGGCCGCATGGCCGATCGCCTCGTCCCAGCCCACCGCCCGCCACGGCTCGGTGATGGAGTCCCGGATCATCGGAGTGGTGACCCGGTCCGGGTGGGTGGCGTAGCCCCAGGCGAAACGGCCCTTGACGCAGGAGTGGCCCTCGTTGGCGCCGCCGTTCTTGTGGGGCACCATCCGCACCAGTTCGTCGCCGCGCATCTCGGCCTTGAAGGAGCATCCGACGCCGCAGTAGGCACAGGTGGTCACCACCGAGCGGGTGGGGGTGCCCAGTTCGACGACCGACTTCTCCGACAGGGTGGCGGTCGGGCAGGCCTGGACACAGGCGCCGCACGATACGCATTCGCTGTCGAAGAAATCCTTGCCGCCGGGGCTGACCTTGGAGTCGAATCCCCGGCCGACGATCGTCAGCGCGAGCGTGCCCTGGATCTCGTCGCAGGCGCGCACGCAGCGGCTGCAGACTATGCACTTGGACTCGTCGAAGCTGAAGTAGGGATTCGACGAGTCGGTGGGGGCGTCGAGGTGGTTCCGGCCCGCCGTCCCGTCGACGCCGCCGTAGCGGACCTCGCGCAGGCCCACCGCACCGGCCATGTCCTGCAGCTCGCAGTCGCCGTTGGCCGGGCAGGTCAGGCAGTCCAGCGGGTGGTCGGAGATGTAGAGCTCCATGATGTTGCGGCGCAGCCGCGCCAGCCTCGGGGTCTGGGTGTGCACGACCATTCCCGGCTCCACCGGTGTGGTGCAGGACGCCGGGGTGCCCTTCTTGCCGTCGATCTCCACCAGGCACAGCCGGCAGGATCCGAAGGGCGCCAGCGAGTCGGTGGCGCACAGCCTGGGCACCGCCAGCCCGGCTTCGGCGGCCGCGCGCATCACCGAGGTGCCGGCCGGCACGGTGACGCTCGTGCCGTCCACCTCCAGGGCGACCTCGACCGGCGACGCGGATCGCGGTGTGCCGTAATCGGGTTCGTTGAGCAGGGTCACCGGAAGTCCTCTCCGAAGTGCCTGAGCGCGCTGCGCACGGGCATCGGCGTCAGCCCGCCCATCGCGCACAGCGAGCCGTCGGTCATGGTGTCGCACAGATCGACGAGCAGTTCCAGGTTGCGTTCCCGGTCCACGCCGGCGGTGATCCGGTCGATCACCTCGACGCCGCGGGTCGATCCGATCCGGCAGGGGGTGCACTTCCCGCACGACTCGACCGCGCAGAACTCCATCGCGAACCTGGCCTGGGCGGCCATGTCGACGGAGTCGTCGAACACCACCACCCCGCCGTGGCCGAGCATGGCGCCCGCGGCCGCCAGCGCCTCGTAGTCCATCGGCACGTCGAGGGCCGACTGCGGCAGATATGCCCCCAGCGGACCGCCGACCTGAACCGCCCGCACCGGGCGGCCGGTGCGGGTGCCGCCCCCGAAGCCCTCGACGAGTTCGCGAAGCGGGACCCCGAAGCCGAGTTCGACGACACCACCGCGGGCGATGTTGCCGGCCAGTTGGAAGACCTGGGTCCCGCGGGATCGGTCCACCCCCAGCGCCTGATAGGCCGCCGGGCCGCCGGCGAGGATCTGCGGCACCGCGCTCAGCGTCAGCACGTTGTGCACCAGTGTCGGCCTGCCGAACAGACCCTGCAGGGCCGGGATCGGCGGCTTCGCGCGCACCATCCCGCGCTTGCCCTCCAGGCTCTCCAGCATCGCGGTCTCCTCGCCGCACAGGTAGGAGCCGGCGCCCTCGGCGACGCGGACGTCGAAGGCCCGCCCGCTGCCCAGCACGTCGGCGCCGAGCCAGCCGTCGACCCGGGCGATGTCCACCGCGGTGCGCAGGGTCGCGATCGCGTCGGGGTACTCCGAGCGCACGTAGATCAGCCCGTGCTCGGCGCCCACCGCGATGCCGGCGACGGCCATGCCCTCCAGAAGGGTGAACGGGTCGCCCTCCATCAGCATGCGGTCGGCGAAGGTTCCGCTGTCGCCCTCGTCGGCGTTGCAGCAGACGTACTTCGGCTCACCGGGGGCCTCCCGGACGGTGCGCCACTTGATGCCGGCGGGGAAGCCGGCCCCGCCGCGGCCCCGCAGCCCGGAGGCCAGAACATCGTCGACGACGTCGTCGCCGGGCTTGTCCAGCGCCTGCCGCAGCCCGGCCAGCCCGCCGAGCGCGCGGTAGGCGTCCAGGTCCAGTGGGTCGGTGAGGCCGACCCGGGCGAAACTCACCCGCCGCTGGCGGGCCAGCCAGTCGATCCGGTCGACGAGGCCGTGGCCCAGCGGGTGCTCGCCGCCATCGAGCAGGCCGGCCCCGAGAAGGTCGGCGACGTCGTCCGGGCGGACCGGGCCGTAGCCCACCCGCCCCGCGGCGGTCTCCACTTCGACGAACGGCTCCAGCCAGAGCATGCCGCGGGAGCCGTTGCGGACGATCTCGGCGTCGGTGAGTTCGGCGAACCGCGCGGCGACCTGGTCGGCGCCCACCGAGCGTGCGGCGGAGTCGCGGGGCACGTAGATCCGGGCGGTCACCGCCGGACCTCCCGGGCGTGGTCGACGGCGTCGCGCAGGGTGGTCAGGTCGCAGCGGCCGATCAGTCGACCGTTGACCATCACGGCCGGCCCGAGGGCGCAGTTGCCGTAGCAGTACGTCTTCGCGAACTCGATCGGCCCGCCGGTCTTCCCGGCGCCCACCCGGACACCGAACTCCGCCTCGATCGCGCCGACGAGCGACCGGGCGCCCTGGGCCTGGCAGGCCTCGGCCACGCATACGCCGACCGCCACCGCCGGTGGGGGAGTCCGGCGAAGATCGTGGTAGTAGGTCAGCACACCGATGACCTCGGCCCGGCTGACGTTGAGGAATTCGGCGACCGCGTCGACGGCGTCGTCGGCGACGAAGCCGAACGATCGCTGGACATGCTGCAGGCACGGCAGGATGAGCCGCTCGTCGGCGGGCAGGGATTCCAGGTGGTCGGCCACCGCCTGCTGCCCGGAGAGTTTCTCTGTCACCCCGTCACCGTCCGGCGCGGTCGTACCGTCGCGCCACCTCCGAGGCTAGGCCACCCGGCGCCGCGGGGAAAGTGCCCCGCGCCCCTTTCTCCGGCCGCCGGGCTGACGATTTTCGGCAAACCGCTTGACAGCAGGGTCCACGAGAGGGGTCCATCGCCACAACCTGTTCGGCGAATTCTCGGACTTGACCGAATTCGCCTGTCGCCCAACACCGATGGAGCAGACACCGCATATCGCGGTGCGGCCACGGAAGGAGCGAACTGGCATGGGGTGGCGCCCTACCCCTGAAAGTAGCCACGCCCCTGGGGTAGTCCGGGACGGGGCAGTTTGGCCAGCCGCGGATCGGGCGGGGCCAGCGGGGTGGGCTTGCTGTTGAGCCGGCCACCGCCGGGGATCGAGTTGACCACCTCTGGCCGGTCGGCACTGGCCTCGGTGGAGTCGATCAGGCCCATCCGGTCGCGGTTCGCCGCCGACAGCATGGGCGCGTGGTAGACCCGCCTGGCCGGCGTTCCGCAGTCCGGGCAGTCCACGTGCCGCGGCGCGGATTCGACCGGGAACGCGTACTCGGCCGGGCCTGTGCTCGGCGCAGTGGTAGGTGTAGTTCGCCATCGGAATCCTTCCGTCGACCTGAGTGTGCCGCGACTGCCGCCGGAACGGAGGCCACTTGACATACGAACTAGATTGCCGGTAATAATGTTCATTATGGGCGTGACGACATGGGTGTGACGACATGGGTGTGACGACGGCGATCTGGGTCATCACCTGCCTGGTCGTCCTCGGACTGTTCGTCTTCGACTTCTTCGCCCACGTTCGGGTGGCGCACGAACCGTCCTTCCGGGAGTCGGCGGTCTGGTCGGCGTTCTACATCGGATTGGCGGTGCTGTTCGGCTTCTTCGTCTGGTGGCACTGGGGCGCGGAGTACGGAGCGGAGTATTTCGCGGGGTACGTCACCGAGAAGGCGCTGTCGGTGGACAACCTGTTCGTGTTCACCGTCATCATGGCCTCGTTCGCGGTGCCCCGGATCTACCAGCAGAAGCTGCTGCTGATCGGGATCGTGATGGCGCTGGTGATGCGGGCGGCCTTCATCGCCGTCGGCGCGGCGGCGATCAACGCCTTCAGCTGGGTGTTCTACCTCTTCGGGGCGTTCCTAATATTCACCGCACTCAAACTGGCCCGGGAGAGCGGGCACGAGCGGCAGGCCGAGGAGGAACGGGAGAACCGACTGGTCAGGTTGGTGCGCAGGTTCGTGCCGACCACCGACCACTACGACGGCGACAAGTTCATCACCCGCGTCGGGGGGGCGCGGGCCGTCACCCCGATGATGCTGGCCCTGGTCGCGATCGGCTTCACCGACCTGCTCTTCGCGCTCGACTCCATCCCGGCCATCTACGGCCTCACCGAGGAGCCCTACATCGTCTTCACCGCCAACGCCTTCGCCCTGATGGGTCTGCGGCAGTTGTACTTCCTGATCGGCGGCCTGCTGGACCGGTTGGTGTACCTGTCGGCCGGCCTGGCGATCATCCTGGGCTTCATCGGCGTGAAGCTGATCCTGCACGCGCTGCACAAGAACACGCTGCCGTTCGTCAACGGCGGCGACTACGTCGACGTGCCGGAGATCTCGACGTCGGCGTCGATCAGCGTCATCGGGGTGGTGCTGCTCGTCACCACCGTCGCCAGCCTGATCCGCACCCGCGGGCGCGCCGGCGCCGAGAAGTGATCCCTCACATGGTGTCCGAGGGGGGACTTGAACCCCCACGCCCGTTAATAGGGCACTAGCACCTCAAGCTAGCGCGTCTGCCATTCCGCCACTCGGACCGGGTGAACCCACCTGCGGTGGGCGCTTAAGGCTATCGGATGCCGACTGCTGCGCCCAAACCGCGATTCAAGCCGGGCCGATCCGTTCGGCGATGGAGCGCGCGATGGCCGCCCCCGCGGTGGTGGGGGCATCCAGCGCACAGGCCTCGACGTCGACGGCGACCTGGCCGTGCACCGCCAGCGCGCGCTGGCAGGACCACCGCTGGGGGTTGCGCTCCTCCCTGGAGACGGTCAGGACGCCACCCTCGACGCCGACCGGGCCGACGGCCCACACCTGCTCGGGCGCCGGTTGCCGGGGGTAGGTCAGTTCGCGGTCGGAGCAACCGGCCCAGATGTCGCGCGAGCGGTCGAAGAAGTCGCCGGCCGCCCGGGCGGAGTCGAACAGCACCACCGTCTGGGTGGCGAAGTGCGACCACGACGGCGCGGTCGGGGGATCGCGCAGGACCTGTCCGTGCACCGCCGTCCATCCGCTGTCGAGGTAAACACCGCGCTGGGCGGCGCCGGCCACGGCCAGGCAGCCCACCCCCTCGGCCACCTGGGTCTTGTCCACCCACAGCGCGGTGACGTCGCGGGTCACCACCATGTTCTTCGACGAGAGCGCCGCGCTGATCTCCTCGGCCGGCAGCAGCAGTTCCGCGAGGTGCCCGGCGGTGGGACCGGGAAGGGCCGCCGCCGGCGTCGGGATGCCCGCGGTGGTGGTGGCACAGGCCGACAGGAGCCCTGCCGTGCACAGCAGCGCTGCGATCGCGGGTGTCCGGCTGGTCATCGCAGTAATTAGAAAGCATGTCGGGCGTGTTGTAAATGTGGTTGGAGTTAAATATGTGGTAAGAGGGCCGGTCTCTCCGGCCGCATCGGGCCAATGGTAGGAAAGGGAGGTGACGCGGGAGGGCTTGGGCGACGTGGCCGCAGAGGTGGTCGAACTCGTCAGCGCGCTGATCCGCTTCGACACCTCCAATACCGGTGACCCCGCGACGACCAAGGGCGAGGCCGAGTGCGCCCGGTGGGTGGCCGGGAAGTTGAGGGAGGTCGGCTACCGGGCCGAGTACGTCGAGTCCGGCGCGCCGAATCGGGCCAACGTCTTCGCCCGACTGCCCGGCGCCGACCCCTCCCGCGGGGCGCTGCTGATCCACGGACACCTCGACGTCGTTCCGGCCGAGGCCGCCGACTGGAGTGTGCACCCGTTCTCCGGCGCGGTGTCCGACGGCTACGTCTGGGGACGGGGGGCGGTCGACATGAAGGACATGTGCGGAATGATGCTGGCGGCCGCCCGGCACTTCAAGCGGGCCGGCCTGGTCCCGCCGCGCGACCTCGTCTTCGCCTTCGTCGCCGACGAGGAGCATGGCGGCAAGTACGGCGCCCAGTGGCTGGTGGACAACCGACCCGAGCTGTTCCGCGGCGTCACCGAGGCGATCGGCGAGGTGGGCGGATTCTCGGTGACCGTGCCGCGGCGCGACGGCGGCGAGCGGCGGCTCTATCTGGTCGAGACCGCCGAAAAGGGTCTGCTGTGGATGCGCCTGACCGCACGGGGACGAGCCGGGCACGGCTCGATGGTTCACGACGACAATGCGGTCACCCTCATCGCCAATGCTGTTGCGCGACTGGGTAATCACCAGTTCCCGCTGGTGCTCACCGACACGGTCGCGCAATTCCTGTCAGTCGTCGCCGAAGAGACCGGCCTGGACTTCGACGGCGCGGATCTGGAGGGTGCGATCGCCAAACTGGGCCCGATGGCCCGGATGCTGGGCGCCGTGCTGCGCGACACCGCCAACCCGACCATGCTCCAGGCCGGCTACAAGGCCAACGTCATCCCGGCCACCGCCGAGGCCGTCGTCGACTGCCGGGTGCTGCCCGGGCGGCAGGCCGCCTTCGAACGGGAGATCGACGAACTCATCGGCCCGGACGTCACCCGCGAGTGGATCTTCGAATTACCCTCCTACGAGACGACTTTCGACGGCCGGTTGGTCGAGGCCATGAACGACGCCATCCTCGCCGTCGACCCGGACGCGCGCACCGTTCCGTACATGCTCTCCGGTGGCACCGATGCCAAAGCGTTTGCCCGCCTGGGCATCCGGTGCTTCGGCTTCGCCCCGCTACGGCTGCCTCCGGAGCTTGACTTCGCGGCACTGTTCCACGGTGTCGACGAGCGGGTGCCCACCGACGCGCTGGAGTTCGGCGCCAGGGTGCTCGAGCACTTTTTGATGAACTGCTGAGACTCGAGAACTGCTGAACCGACAGGAGCGATGCCCGTGGCCTTCCCCTACAACCCCTACGACTTCCTGCCCGAGCTGCCCGGCTTCACGCTGACGAGCACCGACGTCACCGACGGCCAGCCGCTGAAGAATGCGCAGGTCAGCGGCATCATGGGTGCCGGTGGCGAGGACGTCTCGCCGCAGCTGAGCTGGTCGGGCTTCCCCGAACGGACCCGCAGCTTCGCGGTGACTGTTTTCGATCCGGATGCGCCGACGGCCTCCGGGTTCTGGCACTGGGCGGTGGCCGACCTGCCCGCGACCGTAACCGGGCTTCCGTCCGGCGCGGGGGACGGGTCGCCGCTTCCCGGGGACGCGTTGACGCTGCGCAACGACGCCGGCCTCCGCCGCTTCGTCGGCGCCGCGCCCCCCGCCGGTCATGGCTCTCACCGGTATTTCGTTGCGGTGCACGCCCTCGGCGTGGAGAAGCTGGGTCTTCCCGAGGACGCCAGCCCCGCGTTCCTGGGCTTCAACATCTTCGCCAATGCCATCGCGCGAGCCGTCATCCACGGCACCTACGAACAGAAGTAGACCCGAAGCCCCGATCGGCCGGTCCGCCCTCAGCTGAGGTGGAAGTCCGTGTCGTCGGGACCGTGCAGCATCGAGACCAGGGCGGCGCGGTCGTAGGGCCACAGGTCGATGGTGCTGGCGTCGGTCAGGTACCAGGAGTTGCATCCGGTGTTCCACACGGTGGGCCCCATCGCCGTTTGGACGTCGTCGTTGAACCGGGTGGTCGCCTCGTCGGTGACTTCCACCGTCGAGAGCGTTCCGGCGCGGAACCTGGCGATCCACTGGGCGATGTAGCGCGCGGTCAGTTCGGCGGAGAACTGCGGCCCGATCGTATTGATGGGTGAGTTGGGCCCCAGGACCGTGAAGAGGTTGGGGAAACCGGGGATCGCCGTCGTCCGGTAGGCGCGCGGCCCCTCGGCCCATGCGTCGTCCAGGCTGAGGCCGGCCCGGCCGATGACCTGCATCGGCCGCATGTAGTTGTGGGTGTGGAATCCGGTGGCGAGCACGATGACGTCGGTGTCGCGGTGCCGGCCGTCGGCCGTCCGGATTCCGGTGGGCGTCACTTCGGTGATGGCCTCGGTGACCAGTGCGGCATTGGCGGCCTGTATCGCCCGGTAGTAGGTGCCCGACATCACCTGCCGTTTGCACAGCGGCTCGTAGTCGGGTGTGAGCCTGGCGCGCAGGTCGGGGTCACGGACTTGCAGGCGTAGCGAAAGGCGGGCGTAGGACTGCACGGCCCTGCGCCGCCACGACGGCCGGATTGAGATGTCGGCGATGATTCCGCCGCCCCATCCGAGGAACCAGTCATATGCCGACTTGTGCAGTGCCGGAAAGCGTTTCAGCAGTCCGGCCATCCCGGGAATCTGCCGCACCGACATCGGCGCCCACAGCATCCACTGGGTCGATCGCGAGTAATGGTCGATCGAGGCCGAACCCGGTTGCAGGGCCGAGACGATCTGCACGCCGGTCGACCCGGTGCCGATGACGGCGATGCGGGCCCCGGTGGTGTCCAGGCCGTCGTCCCACCGTGCGCTGTGCGCGACGGTTCCGGTGAAATCGGCGAGACCGGGGATGTCGGGGATGAAGGGGTGGTGCAGCAAACCGGTTGCGCAGACCAGGAAGTCGGCGACGTGGCGGCCACCGTCGGCGGTGGTCAGGGTCCACTGCGCGGTCTGGTCGTCCCAGCGCGCCTCGGTGACTTCGGTGTCGAGTTCGATCATCGGCGCCAACCCGAGCCGGTCGACGACGTCGCGGTGATATCGCCGGATTTCGGTCCCACTCGCCCAAACGTGACCCCAGTCGGGTTTCAGCGCGAATCCGAACTGATAGCCCTGCGAGGGTATGTCGCAGGTGAGACCCGGGTAGCGGTTCCAGTGCCAGACCCCGCCGACGTCGGACCCCTTCTCCAGCACGGTGACGTCCTCGAACCCGGCCCGGCGAAGGACGTGCGCGGTGGTGATGCCGGCGACACCGGCACCTATCACGACGATCCGCGGTTCGCGTCCGGCGGTCACCACCGCTCCCGGGGGCCGGCCAGGGCCCGTCGGACGGCGGCCGGCGCGGTCGTCATCGCCGACTCGAAGGCCGCCCGGCGGCGCCGGGGGTTCATGAAGTTCCAGCCGAGGCCGGCCAGATCGCCGCGGTCCGGCGTGATGGCCACCACCGTCGTACCGCGACCGCGAACGACGGCCGCCTCGTCGTGAAGTGTCCGCGACATCGCTTGTCGCAGTAGACGGTCCTCGATGAACCCGCCCACACCGGGGGCGCGCTCACCCGGGGCGGACGCCATCGGCGCGACGACGTAGATGACGTCGGCCTCGTCCGCCCCGATGAGGTCGACGGACGCGGTGGAGCGGGCGGCGCCATCGACGTAGCGGCGCCCACCGATGTGCACCGGCGGCATCCACCCCGGTATCGCCCACGACGCCCGCAGGGCCTCACCCACGCCGGCCGGCGGTGCGCCCGGGGCGCCGAACGCGACACGTTCACCGCTGTCGACGTCGAACGCCACCATGCGTGACCCCTTGTGCGGTAGCCAGGTCCCGTCGGCGAAGCCGTCGGCGAGTCGCTGCAGCCAGCCGGCATCGGCCCGGCCGGTCGGCGCGAGGCCGGTCAGTGCGGCCAGGCCGGACTGCGAGCGCACCAGTGCCGGGTTGAGCAGCCGCGGCGCCGGAAGGGGTGGCAGGTTCGGCGGCGTGGCCGCCAAGTGGGCGCGCAGCCGGGCGTCGCCCGCCTCGCCGCGCTGCATGGCGACCAGGTCGTCCAGGCCGGCCCCGCCACCGAGCATGGTGACGATCTCGGCGCCGGCGGACGTCCCTTGCAGTACTTCGAAATCGACTGGCTCACAGCCGATCTCGTCGCGCAGCGCGGAGAGGGCGGCGATGGCCCAGGCGCCGCCGATCGTCCCGCCGCAGCCGATGGCCAGCGCGCGGCGAGTCAACGCGCCGTTCCGGACGTGTCGCCGGCTTGCGCCGAACCCACCGCGTCACGCAGGTTGCCGAACCCGCCGGCGTGCAGCCGGGCGGCCAGGCCGTCGTGAATGTGCTTGGCCCACATACCCCCCCCGTAGACGAAACCGGTGTATCCCTGCAGCAGTGACGCTCCGGCAATGATCCGTTCCCAGGCGTCGTCGGCGGTCTCGATGCCGCCGACGCCGATCAGCACCAGTCGGTCGCCCACGCGGGCGTACAGGCGGCGCAGCACCTCGGCCGCCCGCTCGGCCACCGGTGGGCCGGAGACCCCGCCGGCCCCCAGGTCCTCGACGTGGGCGGTGCGCAGTCCGGCCCGCGACACCGTGGTGTTGGTGGCGACGATCCCGGCCAGCCCGAGTTCCACCGCCAGGTCGGCGACCGCGTCGACGTCCTCGTCGGACAGATCCGGTGCGATCTTCACCAGGACCGGCGCGCCGGTCTCGGCCAGCACCGCCGACAGGATCGGCCGCAGCGACTCGACGGCCTGCAGGTCCCGCAGGCCCGGGGTGTTGGGGGAGCTGACGTTGACCACCAGGTAGTCGGCCAGCGGGCCCAGCAGCCGGGCGCTGGCGGCGTAGTCCTCGGCGGCCCGCTCCGGCGGGGTCACCTTGGACTTGCCGATGTTGACCCCGATCGGCACATCCGGTCGGTGGCGCGCCAGTCGCAGCGCCAGTTCCCCGGCGCCGCGGTTGTTGAATCCCATCCGGTTGAGCAGGCCGCGGTCGGCCGGCAGCCGGAACAGCCGGGGCTCGGGGTTGCCTGGCTGAGGTTGGGAGGTCACGGTCCCGATTTCGGCGTACCCGAACCCCAGCGCGCCCCAGCTGTCCAGGCCTAGACCGTCCTTGTCGAATCCGGCGGCCAGGCCCAGCGGTCCGGGGAACCGCACCCCGAACACGGTGGTTGCCAGGACCGGATCGTGCGGAGCCAGGCCGTGCCGCAGGCCGCGGCGGGCGACTTCGGTGGCGGTGGCGCCGCGCAGTGCGGCGAACACCAGTGAGTGGATCCGCTCGGGGGGCGCCTTGAACAACACCCGGCGCACCGCGTCGTAGATCACAGGCCCGGCTGATCGGTCGGGCCGGGGTAGTCGGCGAATCGGGTCTTCTTGCGCCGCAACAGAACCCGCCTGCTCCCGTCGGCGTACAGACGAACCCTGGTCAGCTCCCATCCGCGGTACTCGGCCTCGATGGACAGCCGCGTCGACGCGCTGATGCGGGTGACGTCGGGAGGCAGTCGCAGTGGAACCCACTCGTAGTCGTCGGAGAGTCCCGCCTCCCACGCGGCGGGCATCCGGCCGCGGTGGGCCGCACTCACCGCGGGCTCGCGGCGTTGTGGATCACCTGAACCCCGGCTCCGCTGCCGGACACCACGAACAGGGTGCCGGACTGCTCGTCGTAGGCCAGCGCATCGGGTTGCCGCACGGTCGGATAGCGCACCTTCTCCACGGGGATGCCAGTAGCCAGATCGTAGCCAACCACGGTGTTCGACGCGGTCAGCGAGACCCACACCAGGGTGGCCGAGCCCGCGATCCCGTACGGCGATTCCCCGACCGGGTAGGCCTGCCGCTGGATCAGCGGGTCCACCCCGAAGACCAGCAACTGCCCGGCGCGGGTGTCCGCGACCAGCACCCGCCCCGCCGGGTCGGCGGTGATCGTCGTCGCGCCCAACCCGGCGCGCAGCGCCTGGGCCCGAGCGCCGTCCGGCTTCAGCGCGGTCACCGAGGTCTGGCCGCGGTCGAGAACCACGGCGGTGTCGCCCTGGGCGACGATGGCGTCCACCCTGGCGAAGATCGCCGCCTTGCCGGCGACCCCCATGTCCCGGGTCAGGGTGTAGGCCGTCCCGTCGGAACTGCCCAGCACCAGCCGGCCGTCGGCGCGGCGGGCGATCGCGGTGAACTCGGCATCGGCCGCCCCGTCGATCGGCGTGCGGGTGGTGGTTCCCCGGGCCAGGTCGACGGTGAAGACGGCACCCCTGGTCGCCGCGTAGGCGGTGTCGCGCCCGTCGGTGGCGATCGCCGTGGCCGGCCCCGGCAGCGGGATCGCACGGGAGCGTCCGGAGGCCTCGAAAACCGTGAGGTTCCGGGACTCGAGCACCACCAGGGACCCGTCGGCCACCACCGCGGCCTGCGGGTCGGCCGCGAACGGCAGGACCCGGCCGGCCGGGGCGGTGGAGGCCGCCGGGGAGGCGGCCGGCCGGGCCGGTTCGACGGTGGCCGGGGCCACGTCGAGCGGGTTGGACTTACAGCCGCCGGCAACCAGAGCCGCGGCCAGCAATCCGGCCGTGGCACTGCGCACCGCAACGCGGTTTCGGTGCTGTGGCAACGGGTAAGCCCCCGTATGTGTCGGTGGAATATGGATCTGTCGGTGGAATATGCGCGGTCGAGGGGTTGTCGACTTCGGATTCTAAGCCCTGAGGCCGTAACCGGGATTATGGTGTGGTCATGACACTGGCGGTCGCCTCGGAGTCGCACGGAGCCGAGTTCGTCGTCGAGGACATCATCACCGGCCTGTTCGGCAGTGGTTTCGGCCGACTGGGTGACGGCCGGAGCTTCTCCTTCCACGTTCACCGCGGCCAGTTGGTGGTCGAGGTCTACCGGCCCCGCCGGGCCGGTCCGGTCCCGGTGCCCGAGGACGTCGTCGCCGCCGTCACCCGGGAACTGGTCGGCGTCGACGTCGACGACGCCCGCAGCCTGTCCGCCGCCGTCCGGGACGCCGTCGCCGACGCCGCGCCGGTGCGCTGACTGCCAGCGGTCGGTTCCGCGCCGGGTACGGTCAGCGGCGTGGATGTGACGCCGATGTCCTGGCTGCAGGTCGTGGTCCTGTCGGTCATTCAGGGACTCACCGAATTCCTGCCGATCTCCTCATCGGGGCACCTGGCGATCGCGTCCGAACTGTTCTTCCACGGCGACGCGGGCGCCTCGTTCACCGCCGTTTCCCAGTTGGGCACCGAGGCCGCGGTGCTGGTCTACTTCTTTCGCGACATAGTCCGCATCCTCAAGGCGTGGCTCGGCGGCCTGCTGGTGAAGGCGCGCCGCGACAACCCCGACTACCGGCTGGGCTGGTACGTCATCATCGGATCCCTGCCGATCGCGGTGGCGGGCCTTCTGTTCAAGGACGAGATCCGTTCGGAGGTCCGCAACCTGTGGGTGATCGCGACCGCGATGCTGGTGTTCTCCGCCGTCATCGCCGCCGCCGAGTATTTCAGCCGGCAGAACCGCCACATCGGCCAAATCACCTGGCGTGACGGTCTTTTCGTCGGCCTGGCGCAGTGCCTGGCGTTGGTGCCGGGGGTGTCGCGGTCCGGGGCGACGATCAGCGCGGGTCTGATCCGCGGTCTCGATCGGCAGTTGTCGGCGAGATTCGGCTTCCTGCTCGCCATTCCGGCGGTGTTCGCCTCCGGCCTCTTCTCCCTGCCGGACGCGTTCCACCCGGCGAGTGAGGGGATGAGCGCCACCGGGCCGCAGTTGGCGGTGTCGGTGGTGATCACCTTCGTGGTCGGCCTGGCCGCCGTGGCCTGGCTGCTGCGTTTCCTGACCCACCACGCCATGTACTGGTTCGTCGGATACCGGGTGATCCTGGCGCTGACGGTGATGGCCTTGCTGGCCACCGGGGTGCTGTCCGCGACATGACCGGTGATGCCTCTCCGTCTATCCCTCTTCGCTCCGCTGCGCGTCGTCCTCTTCGCTCCGCTGCGCGTCGTCCTCTTCGCTCCGCTGCGCGTCGTCGGCGGCCGGCCGGATGACCGTCATCCTGCTCCGCCACGGCCGGTCTACGTCCAATACCGCCCACACGCTGGCCGGCCGCTCCGAGGGCGTCGAACTCGACGAGACGGGCGCCGGCCAGGCCGCGGCGCTGGTCGAACGACTCGAGGGCCTGCCGATCAGAGCGCTGGTCCGCTCACCGCTGCTGCGCTGCAGCATGACCCTGGAACCGCTGGCCGCCGCGCTCGGACTCCAGCCGGTGGTCGACGACCGGCTATCGGAGGTCGATTACGGCGCGTGGACCGGGCGAAAGCTCGGCGAGTTGGTCAAGGAGCCACTGTGGTCGGTGGTCCAGCAGCAGCCCAGCGCGGCGGTGTTTCCCGGCGGCGAGGGCCTGGCGCAGGTGCAGGCGCGGGCGGTGGCCGCGGTGCGCGAACACGACCGCAGGCTCGCCGCCGAGCACGGCGGCGACGCGCTGTGGGTGGCCTGCACCCACGGCGACGTGATCAAGGCGGTGCTGGCCGACGCGCTCGGAACCCATCTGGACGCCTTCCAACGCATCACCGCCGACCCGGCGTCGATGAGTGTGATCCGCTACACCGAATTGCGTCCGTTCGTCGTGCACGTCAATCACACCGGCGCGCAACTGGCCTCGGCGCTGCGCGCGACCACCCGTCCGGCCGGAGCGGCGCCGGACACCGATGCCGCGGTCGGCGGATCCACCGACTGACACGGCCCGTTACCCGCCCAGCCGGTATTTTGGGAGTGACCATGACCCGCTCGATCCACGTCTTCCGCAGCCCGGACCGGTTCGTCGCCGGAACCGAGGGTCGGCCGGGTAACCGGACCTTCTATCTGCAGGCGGTTCACGATCAGCGGGTGGTCTCGGTGCTGCTGGAAAAACAACAGGTGGCGGTGCTGGCCGAGCGGATCGGGTCGCTGCTCGCCGAGGTGAACCGGCGGTTCGGCACCCCGCTGCCGCCGGCTGCCGAGGTGGCCGACCTCGGCCCGCTGGTCACGCCCGTCGACGCCGAATTCCGGGTCGGGACCATGGGCCTGGGCTGGGACGCCGAGGCGCAGCGCGTGGTGGTGGAACTGCTCGCGGTCAGTGACAACGAGTTCGACGCCTCGGTGATCCTCGACGACGCCGAGGAAGGTCCCGACGCCGTGCGGGTGTTTCTGTCGCCGGAGTCCGCCCAGCAGTTCGCCGCCCGGTCGCAGCGGGTGATCTCCGCCGGCCGTCCGCCGTGCCCGCTGTGCGAGGAACCTCTGGACCCCGCAGGCCATCTCTGCGTGCGCGCCAACGGGTACCGACGATTCCAGCTCTACGGCTCATCAGGGGATCCGGGGGACAGCGGGGACGACAGCGGGGACGACGCCGACTCGTGACGGGCCAGCCGCAACAGACGCTGCTGCACGGGGAGTTGTCCGTCCTGGGCCGCATCCGATCGGCGAGCAACGCAACCTTCCGCTGTGCGGCCACGTTGGACTCCCACGTCGTGCAGTGCGTCTACAAACCGGTCGCCGGCGAACAGCCGCTCTGGGATTTCCCCGACGGAACCCTGGCCGGGCGCGAGTACGGCGCCTTCCTGATCTCGGAGGCTCTGGGCTGGGATGTGGTGCCGCACACAGTCATTCGGCAGGGTCCGGCCGGGTTGGGAATGGTGCAGACATGGGTGGAGCAGCCCGAGGACACGCCGGGACCGGGGCTGGTTGACCTATGCCCAGCCGACTCGGTTCCCGACGGCTACATGTCGGTGCTCACCGCCTACGACTACGCCGGGCAGGAAGTGGCGCTCGTGCACGCCGACAACGCCGAGTTACGCAGGATGGCCGTCTT
>NZ_JBBATF010000050.1:0-18343 GCF_040398885.1 Mycobacterium sp.
CGATCTGGGGTGAGGAGATCTTGCCGAAGTTGCTTTCGGCCCCGGTGGTGAAGATCTGGTTGAGGCAGCACAGCGCGAAAGCGTCACCCACCCAGGAGAACTGGGTGATGTCGAAGTCGCCGACGTTGACGTAGTTGGTGAAGAAGCCGTTGGCCGGCTTGACGTCCAACTCCAGCTTCACCCCGATCTGGGCCAGGTTGTTCTGCGCCACCTGCGCCACCTGCCGCCCGCTCTGGGAGTCGTAGAGCACGTCGCGGATCACCAGTTGCCTCCCGTCCTTCTCGCGGAACTGGCCGTTGAGCTTCCAGCCCAGCGCATCGAGTTCGGCCTTGGCCTTCTCCGGGTCGTAGGCCACCACGGCGCTGTTGTCCTGATAGCCCTCCTGGCCGGCGACGAAGATGTGGTTGCCCAGTGGCGTGGGCTTCTCCACCAGTCCGCGCTGGGCGACGTTGACGATGGCCTGCCGGTCGATGCCTTTGGCCACCGCCTGGCGCAGCGCCTTGTCGGACAGGATCGCTCCCGGGGCGCCGTTGAAGGTCAGGTGATACCAACTCGGCCCCGGCGCCCGCCGGATCCCGATGCCCTGGGTGCCCTGGGCGGTCTTGAGTTCGTCCAGCGAGGAGATGCCGGTCGCGTCGATGGTGTTGTTCTGCAGCGCCGGGATCCGGGCGGCGTCGTCGAGGGCGAGGAAGGTGATGGACTCCAGCAGTGGCGGGGTTCCCCACCATTTCGGGTTGCGGGTCAGCGTCACCCGCTGGGCGGTGCGGTCCACCGCGGAGACCATGAACGGACCCGCCGACGGGCCGGGCTTGTCCAGTTGTCCCTTGTTGAACACGTCCGGGTCGGCGGTCATGCTCTTGGGCAGCAGCATGGTGTTGCCGGCGAACATGCCGCGCCACTCCGGATAGTGCTGGGCGAAGGTCACCACGGCCTGCCGGTCGTCCACCCCGCGAGTCACCGACGCCACCCGGTCGGAGCCGTTGGGCGAGGCGATCGCGAAAGCCTTGTCCTTGCCGCTGGTCGCCTTGATCTGGGCGGCGATGTCCTCCCAGGTGATCGGCGCGCCGTCGGACCAGGTGGCCTTCGGGTTGATGGTGTAGGTCACCACCTGCGGGTCGGTCTTGGTCAACTCCACCGAGGTGAAGTAGTCGGTGTTGACCGTCATCGACCCGTCCGGGGCGATGCTGAACGACCGCGGCATGGTGGGCCGCTGCATGGAGCCGTTGTCGGCTTCGTTGCCGTCGATGTTGAGGGTGTTGAAGTTCGACGGCAGCGCGCCGATCGCCAGCCTCAGGTTGCCGCCCTGTTTGAGGCCGGCGGGGTCCTGCGGGTTGATGTCGCTGCTCTTGCCCAGTTCGGCGTTGCCGCCGGCGGACTCGGTGTCGCGCGGGGGTGCGGCGCAGCCGGCCCCCACCAGAATCGCCGTCATTCCCACCGCGAGCAGACGTAAAGTCGCCGCGACACGCCGTGTTTGGGGGGAGTTTGTGTCTGCTCGCCGAAGGGTCACGGCCCCCACCTTAACTTCGGGAGGGATCGGGTTGGGGGATCGCGGCCAGCAACCGCCGGGTGTACTCGTGGCCGGGGTGGCCGAAGACCTGTTCGCTGTCGCCGTACTCCACGATCGCACCCCGGTACATCACCGCGACCCGGTGGGCCAGGTGCTTGACCACCGAGAGGTCGTGGGAGACGAACAGGTAGGACAGGTCGAAGTCGCGCTGCAGATCCAGCAGCAGGTTGATGATGCCGGCCTGGATCGAGACGTCCAGCGCCGAGACCGGTTCGTCCAACGCGAGGATCTTGGGCTGCAACGCCAGGGCGCGGGCGATGCCGATGCGCTGTTTCTGCCCGCCGGAGAACTCACCGGGATAGCGGCTGGCGTCGGTGCGGCGTAAGCCGACGACGTCCAGCAACTCGGCCACCCGCCGGTCGGTCGCCGCCTTGCCGAAACCGTTGGCGCTCAGCGGTTCGGCGAGGATGTCGAACACCGGCATCCGCGGATCCAGCGAGGCCACCGGATCCTGGAAGACGACCTGCACGTCGCGGCGCAACTCCCGGCGGCGTTGCGGGGTCAGGGTGGCGACGTCGCTGCCCAGCACCTCGATCGAACCGGACTGCGGCGCGGTCAGCTCCAGGATCTCGTGCAGGGTGGTGGACTTGCCCGACCCCGACTCGCCGACGATGCCCAGGGTGCGACCGCGCTGCAACTCGAAGCTGACCCGGTCGACGGCACGAACCTCGCCGATCTGGCGCCGGAACACCACGCCCTTGGTCAGCCGGTAGGTGCGGGACAGATCCCGCACCCGGACCACCACCTCGGTTGGTCCGCCGTCATCGATGTCCGCCGGTTCCGTTGCCACGCCGTAGATCTCGGCGGCGCTGCGCCCGGCCACCCGGTCGGTGCGGATACAGGCCGCCGCGTGCCCGGGACCCACGCTGGAAAGATCCGGTTCGGCGGCTCGGCAGTCGTCGACGGCCAGCGGGCAGCGCGGGGCGAACGGGCATCCCGGCGGGAGCGCCACCAGTGACGGCGGCGCTCCGGGGATCGGCACCAGCCGCAGTCCGCGGGGGGCGTCCAGCCGGGGGACCGACCCCAACAGTCCTGCGGTGTAGGGCATCCGGCGGTCGGCGTACAACCGGGGCACCGGAGCCGCCTCGACCGAGCGGCCGGCGTACATGACCAGCGCCCGGTCGGCGAACTCGGCGACCACCCCGAGGTCGTGGGTGATGATCAGCACGCCGGCCCCGGTGACGTCGCGGGCGGTCTTGAGCACCTCGAGGATCTGGGCCTGCACCGTGACGTCCAGTGCGGTGGTCGGCTCGTCGCAGATGATCAGGTCCGGGTCGCACGAGATGGCGATGGCGATCACCACGCGCTGCCGCTCACCGCCGGACAATTCGTGCGGGAAGGCCCGCGCGCGCCGCTCGGGCTGGGCGATGCCCACCAGATCGAGCAGCCCGACGGCCCGCTTGCCGGCCTCGGCCCGGCCGACGTCGGGATTGTGCACGCGGATGGCCTCGGCGATCTGGTCGCCGACGGTGTAGACCGGGGTCAGCGCCGACATCGGGTCCTGGAACACCGTGCCGATCCGCCGGCCGCGGATCTTCGACATCTCGTCGTCGGGCATGCCGAGCAGTTCCCGGCCGTCCATGACCGCCGACCCGGACACCCTCGCGTACTCGGGCAGCAGGCCGATGACCGCCATCGCCGCCGCGGACTTGCCCGATCCGGACTCGCCGACCATCGCGACCACCTCGCGCGGGGCGATGTCGTAGCTCAGCCCGCGCACGGCGTTGAGTTCCCCGTCATCGGTGGGGAAGCTCACCGAGAGATCTCTGACCGAGAGCAGGCTCATCGCTTGGGCTTCCGCCTCTGCAGGTTCGCACTCCCGGGGTCGAGTGCGTCACGCAGGCCGTCGCCGATCAGGTTGGCGCACAGGATGATCAGCACCAGCACCCCGGCCGGGAAGAGGAAGACCCACGGGAAGGTGGTGGCCGACTTGGTCCCGTCGGCGATCAGGGTGCCCAGGGACACGTCGGGGGGTTGCACGCCGAACCCCAGGAAACTCAGACCGGTTTCGGCCAGGATCGCCGCGCCGACGTTGAGGGCGGTGTCGATGATCAGGATCGAGGCGACGTTGGGCAGGATGTGGCGGGCGATGACCCGCCTGCTCGGCACCCCCATGTAGCGGGCGGCCCGGACGTATTCGCGTTCCCGAAGGCTCATGGTCAGACCGCGCACCATGCGGGAACTGACCATCCAACTGAACGCCGCGAGCAGCACGATCAGCAGCGCGATGTTGGCCGAGTTCTTGGTGCGCGGGCTGATGATCGCGATCAGGATGAAGCTGGGCACCACCAGCAGGAGGTCCACGAACCACATCAGCGCCCGGTCGCGCCAGCCGCCGAAGTAGCCGGCGATCGAGCCGACGGTGGCGGCGATCAGCGCGGAGATGACGGCCACGCAGAGACCGATCAGCATGGACTTCTGCATGCCGCGCAGCACCTGAGCCAGCACGTCCTGGCCGATCGCGTTGGTGCCGAACCAGTGCTTCGGGCTGGGCGGGGTCTGCAACTCGTAGAAGTCGATGTCGGTGTGCGAGTAGGGCAGCAGGGGCGGCAGCGCGTAGGCGGCCACGAACAGCACCACCAGCACCACCAGCGATGCCACCGCGAGCCTGTTCCGCCGGAAGCGCCGGGTCACCAGCGTTCGGCGGGAGACGAACTCCTCGGCGGTTGCGGTCACGTCACCCGCACCCGCGGGTCGAGGATCGCGTAGATCACGTCGGACAGCAGGCCGGCCAGCAGCACCACCGCACCGGAGAAGACCGTGATGGCCGCGACGATGTTGGTGTCCTGGGTGGCGATGCCCTGCACCACCCACTCGCCCATGCCGTGCCAGCCGAAGATCTTCTCCACGAACACCGCCCCCGTGACCAGACCGGCGACGCTGTAGGCGAACAGGGTGGCCATCGGGATCAGCGCGGTCCGCAGGCCGTGCTTGAACAGAGCCTGCCTGCGGGTGAGGCCTTTGGCGCGGGCCGTTCGGATGAAGTCCTGGCCGAGTACGTCGAGCATGGCGTTGCGCTGGTAGCGGCTGTAGCCGGCGATCGAGAACAGCGCCAGGGTCATCGTGGGCAGAAGCAGGTGCTGAACCCGGTCGACGAACTGGTTCCACGGGCCGCTCACCGGGACCGGTGAGGTCTCCCCGGTGTATTCGAAGATCTGCAGGCCGGTCGCCCAGTTCACCTGAAGCGCCCCCAGGATCAGCAGGTTGGCCAGCACGAACGTCGGTGTGCTGATGATCAGCAACGACAGCACGGTCACCACCCGGTCCGACAGCCGGTACTGCCGGACTGCTCCCCACGCGCCGACCACGACGCCGATGACCGTGCCGAGCACCGAGCCGATCACCAACAGGCGCAGGCTGACCCCGATCCGCCGCCACAGTTCGTCGGCGACCGGTTGGCCGTTGACCGTCGTGCCGAAGTCCCCGCGCACCGCACCGGACGCCCAGTGCGCGTAGCGCAGCGGTATCGGCTTGTCGAGGTCCAGTTCGGCGGCCTTGGCGTCGATCACCGCCTGCGGGGGGCGGGGGTTGCGCTGCAGCAGGCTGTTCAGCGGCGTGAAGGTGTAGGAGGTCAGCGCGAAGGTCAGGAACGACGCCAGCGCCAGCAGCACCACGTAGTTGAGCAGCCGGCGCGCCAGGAACCGGATCACTCAGAACGCCCCTCGCCGCATCAGCACAGGGTAGGAGATCGTCCTTGCGCTCAGCGCGATCCTGACCGGCGACACCCCGGCGACCGGCCGCTACCATCGCCACCGACATCCACCACAGGAGGCAGACGTGAGCGTGACCGACGAGTACCTGGCGAACAACGCCGAATACGCCAAGACCTTCTCCGGCCCGCTGCCGCTGCCGCCGAGCAGGCACGTCGCGGTGGTGGCGTGCATGGACGCCCGGATGGACGTCTACCGGATCCTCGGCCTCGAAGAGGGCGAGGCGCATGTCATCCGCAACGCCGGCGGGGTGGTGACCGACGACGAGATCCGCTCGCTGGCCATCAGTCAGCGCCTGCTGGGCACCCGGGAGATCATCCTCATCCACCACACCGACTGCGGCATGCTCACCTTCACCGACGACGCCTTCAAGGGTGACATCCAGAAAGACACCGGCATCAAGCCGGAGTGGGCGGCCGAGGCGTTCCCGGACGTCGAGGAGGACGTCCGCCAGTCGCTGCGCCGCATCGGGGCCAGCCCGTTCGTCACCCTGCACACCTCGGCGCGCGGCTTCGTCTTCGACGTCGCGACCGGCCGTCTGAGCGAAGTCACTCCGTAGCCGCGCGCCCGGATCGACTTAAGGAGCGATTCCGGGCGAACTTTGACAGGCCACCTCGGCGGGTGGGTTAATGGTGTCGAGTCTAGTTAATTCGGCCAAACCTACCAACTTTACGAGGAATCCATGGCGAATTCCGTGGTCGCCCCGCCGCGGGCCGGGCACTACGAACTGAGCCACCTGCGCTCGCTGGAGGCCGAGGCCATTCACATCATCCGCGAGGTGGCCGCCGAGTTCGAGCGGCCGGTGCTGCTGTTCTCCGGCGGCAAGGACTCCATCGTGATGCTCCAACTGGCGATCAAGGCCTTCGCGCCGGCCCGGTTGCCGTTCCCGGTGATGCACGTCGACACCGGCCACAACTTCGACGAGGTGATCGCCACCCGCGACGAACTCGTCGAGCGGCACGGGTTGCGACTGGTGGTGGCCGGCGTGCAGGAGGACATCGACGCCGGGCGGGTGGTGGACAACGGTCCCTCCCGCAATCCGTTGCAGACCGTCACCCTGCTGCGCGCCATCCGGGAGAACCGCTTCGACGCCGCGTTCGGCGGGGCCCGCCGCGACGAGGAGAAGGCCCGGGCCAAGGAGCGGGTGTTCAGCTTCCGGGACGAGTTCGGCCAGTGGGATCCCAAGGCGCAGCGCCCCGAACTGTGGAACCTCTACAACGGCCGGCACCGCAAAGGTGAGCACATCCGGGTGTTCCCGCTGTCGAACTGGACCGAGTACGACATCTGGGCCTACATCGGCGCGGAAGACATCCGGTTGCCGCCGATCTACTATGCGCACCGCCGACCGGTGTTCCGCCGCGACGGCATGCTGCTCGCGGTCCACGAATTCATGCGGCCCGAGGACGGCGAGGAGGTGTTCGAGACCTCGGTGCGGTTCCGCACCGTCGGCGACGTCACCTGCACCGGCTGTGTGGAGTCGACCGCGGCGTCGGTGCAGGAGGTGATCGACGAGACCGCGGTGTCGCGGCTCACCGAACGCGGCGCAACCCGTGCCGACGACCGGATCTCCGAAGCCGGTATGGAGGATCGCAAGCGGGAGGGCTACTTCTGATGCCGGAGGCCACACTGCTGCGCCTGGCCACGGCCGGCTCGGTCGACGACGGCAAGTCCACCCTCATCGGCCGCTTGCTCTACGACTCCAAGGCGGTGATGGAGGACCAACTGGCCGCCGTCGAGCGGACCTCGCGGGAACGCGGCAACGACTACACCGACCTCGCGCTGGTGACCGACGGGTTGCGATCCGAGCGCGAGCAGGGCATCACCATCGACGTGGCCTACCGCTACTTCGCCACGGCCAAGCGGAAATTCATCATCGCCGACACCCCGGGCCACATCCAGTACACCCGCAACATGGTCACCGGCGCATCGACCGCCCAACTGGTCGTCGTTCTCGTCGATGCCCGGCACGGCCTGCTCGAGCAGTCCCGCCGGCACGCCTTCCTGGCCTCGTTGCTGGGCGTGCAGCACCTGGTGCTCGCGGTCAACAAGATGGACCTCATCGACTGGGATGAGGAGCGGTTCAACGCGATCCGCGACGAGTTCCACGATTTCGCCGCCCGCCTGGACGTCCACGACGTCACCACCATCCCGATGTCGGCGCTGCTCGGTGACAACGTGGTGACGAAATCGCAGGCGTCGCCGTGGTACGACGGCCCGCCGCTGCTGAGGCATCTGGAGGACGTCTACATCGCCGGGGACCGCAACCTGGTCGACGTCCGTTTCCCGGTGCAGTACGTCATCCGGCCGCAGACCCTCGAGCACGCCGACCATCGCAGCTACGCGGGAACGGTCGCCAGTGGCGTCATCCGGACCGGCGACGAGGTGGTGGTGCTGCCCGCCGGCAAGAGCAGTCGGATCACCGCCATCGACGGGCCGACCGGTCCTGTGGCAGAAGCGTTTCCGCCGATGGCGGTGGCCATCAGCCTGGCCGATGACATCGACGTCTCCCGCGGCGACATGCTGGCCCGTCCGCAGAACCAGCCCGATGCCACCCGGGAGTTCGACGCGATGGTGTGCTGGATGGCCGATGACGCGGCCCTGGAGCCGGGCCGGGAGTACATCATCAAGCAGACCACCCGCACCACCCGTGCCCGCGTCGCCGCGCTGGACTACCGGCTCGACGTCAACTCGCTGCACCGGGACAAGAGCGCAACGGCGCTGAAGCTCAACGAACTCGGTCGGGTCAGCCTGCGCACCACGGTTCCACTGCTGCTCGACGAGTACACCCGCAACCCGGCCACCGGGTCGTTCATCCTGCTCCATCCGGAGACCAATGTCACCGTGGCGGCGGGCATGGTCCGCGACACCGTCCCGGCTGCCGCGCGCACCTCCTCACCCAACACGGTTAGGCACCGGTCCATGGTGACCGACCGCCTGACCAAGGGGCGCACCGTCTGGTTCACCGGCCTGTCCGGTTCGGGCAAGTCGTCGATCGCCGTGATCGTTGAGCGGTTGCTGCTCGAAAGAGGTTGTCCGGCATACATTCTCGACGGCGACAACCTGCGCCACGGTCTCAACGCCGACCTCGGATTCTCGATGGCCGACCGGGGCGAGAACCTGCGTCGGCTCGCCCATGTCGCCACGCTGATGGCCGACGCCGGGCTGACCGTCCTGGTTCCCGCCATCAGCCCGTTGCGTGAGCATCGCCAACTGGCCCGCGCCGTGCACGGCGAGGCCGGCATCGGGTTCTTCGAGGTGTTCGTCGACACCCCGTTGGAGGATTGCGAACAGCGTGACCCCAAAGGCCTCTACGCCAAGGCCCGGCGCGGTGAGATCACGCATTTCACCGGAATCGACAGCCCCTATCAGCGTCCGAGGAATCCGGATCTGCGGCTGACCCCCGATCACACCGCGGCCGAACTTGCCCGGCAGGTGGCAGACCTGCTGGAATCGCCGGCGTGACCGATCACGAACTGGCCGCGCTGCTGGCGACCGAGGCGGGCCGGCTGCTGCTGGACGTGCGCACCGAACTGGCCGACGCACCGGCCTCGGAGCGTAAGGACCAGGGCGACCGGCGATCGCACGAGTTCCTGATCAGAGAACTCGCCAACGCCCGGCCGTCGGACGCGGTGCTGTCCGAGGAGGGCGCCGACGACCCGGCGCGGCGGAACGCGGAGCGGGTCTGGATCGTCGACCCGCTCGACGGCACACGGGAGTTCTCCGAAGTCGGGCGCGACGACTGGGCCGTGCATGTGGCGTTGTGGGAGGCCGGCGACCTGGTCGCCGGGGCGGTGGCGCTGCCCGCGCAGGGCGTCACGCTGTCCACCCCCGGCGTCCCGGCTCTGCCCGCTCCTCCGCCGACGCTTCGGATCCTGGTCTCCCGGACCAGACCGCCCGCCGCGGCGCACCGGGTCTGCGAGCAACTGGGCGGCACGATGGTCCAGATGGGGTCCGCCGGCGCCAAGGTCGCGGCGGTGGTTCAGGGCCGCGGCGAGGTGTACGTGCACTCCGGTGGGCAGTACGAGTGGGACTCGGCCGCCCCGGTCGCGGTGGCCCGGGCGGCAGGACTGCACACCTGCCGCATCGACGGCTCGCCGTTGCGCTACAACCAGGCCGATCCGCTGTTGCCCGATCTGGTGGTCTGCCGCCCGCAGCACGCCGAGGCGGTGCTTGCGGCGCTCCGGTGACACCGGACAGGCCCGCTTCGGTGACACCGAACAGGCCCATTGATTTCTCAGGTTTGGCCGGACTCTGCCCAAGGTATCCGAGGGTGTCCCGTCTTCGGCCTTTGTTGAGGTGCGCACCGCCGGCCCCGGGTGCGATTTTCATCTCATGTATTTCTTAGCTAATATTGAGTTTTCAACCAGACTTTGCGAGAGGCGGTGTTCGGTGCCCGGCGCGTTCGGTCCGATCCTCACCACGGGAGTGGCGCTCAGCGCCGCCGTCGTGGTGGTGGCCAACCCGGTGACCGCACCGCACGCCGACGTCCGGATCACGGCTGCCGACGCCCGGATTTCCAAGGCCGGCGGTCAGGCGGTCGACATGCTCGACGAGGACTTCATCAAGGCCGTCGGCCCCGAACCCGCCGGGTCCATCAACCCCCTGGCGATCCTCAGAGACCTCGTCGGCGAGTGGGTCGCCGATGCCGCCGACCTCGGAAAAAGCGCGGTGATGCGGGCCTTCATCGCCGGGGCGAGCGTCGTTTCGGGATCGCAGGTGCCCGAACTGACCGCCGCGTCATATCCCTACATCGTGCCGCCGGACCCGGGGGTCCTGCCCACGCCGCCCGTGCCCGCGCGGTTCGGGCCGGTCCCGCAGGAGTTGCGTCCGGTGGTGGAACAGGCCCTCACGGCGATCATCGCCGACACCGGCGACGCCGCCGACGCCGGTGTCGTCGCCGCCGCCTTCGTCGCCGGCGCCGCGTTGGCCTCCGCCGAAGGCCCGGTCATGGAAACCCTGCGCGGCCTGGTCGACAGCGAACTCCAGTCAGCCCGGGAAACGGTGGATTCCGCGGTGTCCTCGCTCTCGCGGCCTCTGCTCGGTGGCGTCGTCGGCGATGCCGTCAAGCAGTATCTGCCCGATCTGCCCGATCTGCCCGTCCCGTCGTTCACCGACCTCGCCGTGCTGCCGAGTCGGCAGGTGCCGCGGACGCCGATGATCGACCCGGCGGACGCCGGGCCCGGCCCGTTGGCCGCCGCCGGACCCCCGGCGGGCGAAGACGCCGTGGTGAACAGGCAAGACCGGCCGAATCGGGCACGCGCACTGTCATCGCTGCCCACCGTCGCCGGCGTGGACTCCGTCGTCCCGGAAACGATCGCATCCGACCGCCCCCTCCCCGGGCCGGGCGGGGTGGGCGAAGCCGGTGTCGCCCGGTCCGACCGGCCGACGGTCTCGGGCATCGCCGACGCCGCCCGGGCGACCATCGGCCGCGCGACCAAGGCGCACGCCGAGCGCACCCGCGAATAGCGAGCCACCTGGCAGAATCCGCGGAATGCGGATGTCGGCCAAGGCGGAGTACGCCGTGCGCGCCATGGCGTACCTGGCCTCCGTTCCCCCCGACGCCGTCGTCAAAACCGACGACCTCGCCAAGGCCCAGGGCATCCCCGGCCAGTTCCTCGCCGACATCCTCTCGGATCTGCGCGCCGATCACCTGGTGCGCAGCCACCGCGGTCGTGACGGCGGCTACGCACTGGCCCGTCCGGCCGAGCAGATCAGCCTCGCCGACGTCCTCCGCTGCATCGACGGGCCGTTGGCGAGCGTGCGCGACATCGGACTCGGCGATCTGCCCTACTCGGGTCCGACCGTCGCGCTGACCGACGTGTGGCGGGCGTTGCGCGCCAGTATGCGCTCGGTGCTGGAGGAGACCAGCTTGGCCGACGTGGCCGCCGGTTCGCTTCCGGAGCACGTCAGCCGGATGGCGCGCGACTACATCGCCCAGGAGGACCGGCGCGGGCGGCGCGGCAACTGATCGGCGCGTGCCAGAATCGCGCTTGTGCGCATTGGCATGACCCTGCCGGTGATGGAACCGGGTCTGGACGGCGTCCTGCTGCGGAAGTGGGCGAGGTCGGTCGACGAGGGTCCCTTCTCCTCGCTTTGCTGGGGTGAGCGCATCGCGTTCGACAACCCGGAGGCGCTGACCCTGCTCGGTGCGCTCGCGGCCTGGACCGACCGGGTGCCGCTGGTCACCACGGTGGTGGTCCCGCAGTTACACGATCCGGTGCTGCTGGCGAAGTCGCTCGCCACCGGCGACATGCTCAGCGGCGGCCGCCTCACGGTCGGCGTCGGTGTCGGCGGCAGACGCGAGGACTACCTGGCGGTCGGGGCGGACCCGACCACCCAGACCATCCGCGGGATGGCCGACCGGGTCGCGATCATGAGGAAGGTCTGGGACGGGGAGAGGATCACCGATTCCGTGGTGCCGGTCGGTCCCCGGCCCGTCCAGCGCAACGGACCGAGGCTGCTCGTCGGCACCGTCGGGCCCAGGACCCTGCGCAGCGCCGCGCAGTGGGCCGACGGCCTGGCCGGCATCACGCTGAATCTCGATGTCGCCGAACAGGATCGGCTCTTCGAAGTGGGCCGCGCCGCATGGGCGGAGGCCGGCAAGCCGGCACCTCACCTGGCCACCTCGTTCTGGTTCGCCTTCGGCCCACCCGATGCGGCACGGGCCCAGATCCACCGTCATCTGCGGCACTACATGAACTGGATCCCCGCCGGGATCGTCGACGCCATGGCGCCCCTGACGGGTTGGGCCGGAACCGAGGACCAACTCGCCGGGGTGCTGCGCGCATTCGCCGCCATCGGAACCAGCGAGGTCCATCTCATCCCGACCAGTTCGGACCTCGACCAGCTGCGTCGCGCGGCCGACGTCGCCGCCGACTTCCGTTCGCGGACGGGCCCGGTCCGATGAGCTTCGGCGACTACCAGCTGGAGATCTATCTTCAGGGTCTGACCGGGGTGCTGCCGACGCTGCCGATGGCCTTCGGCGAACTCGAGGCCCGAGCCGAACAGGCGCTGCCGCCGTCGATCTGGTCCTACGTGGCCGGCGGCGCCGGCGACGAGTCGACGCAGCGTTCCAACGCCACCGCCTTCCACCGCTGGGGGCTGGTGCCGCGGATGCTGGTCGGCGCCACCGAACGTGACCTGTCCGTCGAGCTGTGGGGGCGGCGCTGGCCCTCGCCGGTCTTCATGGCGCCCGTCGGGGTCATCGGGCTGTGCACCCGGGATCAGCACGGCGACCTGGCCGCGGCCCGCGCGGCCGCCCGCACCGGCGTGCCGATGTGCGTGTCCACTCTGACGATGGATCCCCTGGAGGACGTCGCCGCCGAATTCGGTGACACCCCAGGGCTTTTCCAGCTCTACACGCCCACCGACCGTGATCTCGCCGAAAGTCTGGTCCACCGCGCCGAAGCCGCCGGCTACACCGGAATCGTGGTGACCCTGGACACCTGGATTCCCGGTTGGCGGCCGCGTGACCTCTCCACGGCCAACTTCCCGCAACTGCGCGGGCTGTGCCTGGCCAACTACATCAGCGACCCGCATTTCCGGGCCAGGGTGCAGGGCGATGTCGACGCCGACCCGCGCAGTGCCGTCATGCACTGGGTGAGCATCTTCGGAAACTCCCTGACCTGGAACGACCTCGGGTGGCTGCGGTCGATCACCTCGCTGCCGCTGATCCTCAAGGGAATCTGCCACCCCGACGACGCCCGCCGGGCCGTCGACGCCGGGATGGACGGCATCTACTGCTCCAACCACGGTGGCCGGCAGGCCAACGGCGGGCTGCCGGCCCTCGACTGCCTGCCCGAGGTGGTCGCGGCCAGTGGTGAGGTCCCGGTGCTGTTCGACTCCGGGGTGCGGTCCGGGGCGGACGTGGTCAAGGCGCTGGCATTGGGCGCCACCGCGGTCGGCATCGGGCGGCCCTACGCCTACGGCGCGGCGCTGGCCGGGACCGAGGGCATCGTGCACGTGCTGCGCTCGATTCTGGCCGAGGCGGATCTGATCATGGCCGTCGACGGCTATCCCGCCCTCAAAGACCTGACTCCGGCGGCACTGCGCCGCGTCGGGTGACGTGGAACGCTGGGTCCATGTCGCAACCATCCACCGCCGTAACGCGCCTGCGGGAAAAGCAGAGTTCCCAACGTGCCCAACTTGATGCCGTGCTGGACAGCACGCCACTGGTCACCGTCGCGTTCATCCGGGATGGCCATCCGGTTGCGTTGCCGATCGCCGCGGCCCGGATCGAGGACGAACTGGTGATCCACGGATCCACCGGATCGCCGTGGTTGCGCGAGGTCGCCGGCGGTGCGCCGGTGTCGGTGTGCGTGACGGTCGTCGACGGAATTATGGTGGCGCGCAGTGGTTTCGAGTCCTCCTTTCGTTATCGCAGCGCAGTACTGTTCGGCCGGTTCTCCGCCGTGCCCGAGGAGGCGAAGACCGTCTACCTCGACGGGTTGGTGGACAGCTTCATTCCCGGCCGGTCAACGGAACTGAGGGCCAGTACCGGCCGCGAACTGGCTGCCACCCTGGTGCTGAGTCTTCCGATCGGCACCGAAAACTGGTCGCTCAAGATCAGTGACGGGTGGCCGGAGGATGCTGACGAGGACGTCGCCGCAGGCGGGTGGGCCGGGGTGGTGCCGATCGGGACGACCTACGGCGCCGCGCTGCGCGCCCCGGACTGCGACCCGTCCGTGCCGCTGCCGGAGTCGGTGCGGTCGATGACCCTCAGGTCCTGACGAGTCTCAGGGCCCCCCGCAGCGTCGCGGACGAACCCCCGCAGCGCTTTCCGTCGGGCACGAGCAGCAGCGAACCGCTCAGCGTGCCGGCATCCCAATTCGCGCGGAGCTCGCCGGGGGAGGAGCTTCCGTCCCTGCAGCCGAACATCTTCTCCGAGGTCCGGGACAGGCTCCACCGTCCCCCCGACAGGGTCGCCACCGCGGTCCACCCCTTGGGGCGGGCGGTGACCCCCGCGGTGCAGCCGTCGGCGGGGACGGCGCAGTCCGGGGCGAAGTCCCACACGCCGTAATCGGAGTCGTCGACCCGGACCTGGTACTCGCCGCTCATCAACCCGGGAGCCGCCGCCGCCGGGCAGGCGCCGGCCAACAGCAGCACCCCGGCGGCGGCGAGGGAAATCGGTGAGCGCACAACCCGAACCTAGATCACGAGAGTGCCCCCGGCAGGATTCGAACCTGCGGCCTTCTGCTCCGGAGGCAGACGCTCTATCCCCTGAGCTACGGGGGCGCACATGCTGCGCCATCGGGCTGACACAGCCTAACGCATAGGATGATCCCCCGTGACCCCCGCCGACCTCGCCGAGCTGCTGCACCGCACCGCCGCGACGGTGCTGGCCGAGCACGGCCTGGATACCGGCGCATTGCCGGCCGAGGTCAACGTCGAGCGTCCCCGCAATCCCGAGCACGGCGACTACGCGACCAATGTCGCCCTCCAGGTGGCCAAGAAGGCCGGCGCCAACCCGCGGGAACTGGCCGGGTGGCTGGCCGCCGCACTTGCCGCCGCCGACGGGATCGCCTCGGCCGAGGTCGCCGGACCGGGCTTCGTCAACCTGCGCATCGAGACCTCCGCCCAGGCCGTGATCGTCACCGACGTGCTGACCGCCGGCGCCGGCTACGGCCACTCCGACCTGCTGGCCGGCCGCTCGATCAACCTCGAGTTCGTCTCGGCCAATCCCACCGGCCCGATCCACATCGGCGGCACCCGGTGGGCCGCCGTCGGCGACGCCCTGGGGCGGTTGTTGAGCACGCAGGGCGGCGCGGTGGTGCGCGAGTACTACTTCAACGACCACGGCGCCCAGATCGACCGGTTCGTCACCTCGCTGATCGCCGCGGCCAGGGGCGAACCCACCCCCGAGGACGGCTACGCCGGGGCCTACATCGGCGATATCGCCGCCGATGTCCTCGCCAAAGCCCCCGACGCGCTGAGCCTGCCGGACAGCGAGTGCCGGGAGACCTTCCGAGCCATCGGCGTGGATCTGATGTTCGACCACATCAAGACCTCGCTGCACGAGTTCGGCACCGACTTCGACGTCTACACCCACGAAGACTCGATGCACACCAGCGGCCGGGTCGATCAGGCCATCGCCAAGTTGCGGGCCAACGGCGCGATCTATGAGAAGGACGGCGCAACCTGGTTGCGCACCACCGAGTTCGGTGACGACAAGGACCGTGTCGTCATCAAAAGCGACGGGCAGCCCGCCTACATCGCCGGAGATCTCGCCTACTACCTCGACAAGCGGCAGCGCGGATTCGACCTGTGCATCTACATGCTCGGCGCCGACCATCACGGGTACATCGCCCGACTGAAGGCCGCCGCTGCCGCCCTCGGCGACGACCCCGACATCGTCGAGGTGCTGATCGGCCAGATGGTCAACCTGGTCCGCGACGGCCAACCGGTGCGGATGAGCAAGCGGGCCGGCACCGTGATCACCCTCGACGACCTGGTCGAGGCCATCGGAGTCGACGCCGCCCGTTATTCGCTGACCCGCTCGTCGGTGGACTCACCGATCGACATCGACCTGCAACTGTGGTCCTCGGCTTCCAACGAGAACCCGGTGTACTACGTGCAATACGCGCACGCCCGGCTGTGCGCGCTGGCCCGCAACGCCGCCGACCTCGGTGTGCGACCCGACACCGCCCACCTCGATCTGCTCGGCCACGACAAAGAGGGCGCCCTGATCCGCAACCTCGGCGAGTTCCCCCGGGTGCTGCAGGTGGCGGCCTCGCTGCGCGAACCGCACCGGGTGTGCCGCTATCTGGAGGACCTGGCCGGTGACTACCACCGGTTCTACGACTCTCACCGGGTGCTGCCCCAGGGCGACGAGGCGCCCGGCGACCTGCACCGGGCGCGACTGGCCCTGTGCGAGGCCACCCGCCAGGTGATCGCCAACGGCCTGGGCATCCTCGGCGTGAGCGCCCCGGAGCGGATGTGAACGTCCATCCCGCCGGGCCCCGCCATGCCGAGGAGATCCAGCACGGCGACGCCCCGCCCCGGCCGCAGACCGCCGCCGACGTGATGACGCTGGCGCCGAATGTGTGGCCCCGCAACACCGTTCGCGGCGCCGACGGCCGGGCCCGGATAGCCGGCGTCGCCGTCACCGAACTGGCCGGGCTTTACGGAACCCCGCTGTTCGTCGTCGACGAAGACGACTTCCGGACCCGCTGCCGCGAGATGGCCGGGGCGTTCGGCGGAGGGTGCAACGTGCACTACGCGGCCAAGGCCTTCCTGTGCGGCGAGATCGCCCGCTGGGTCGCCGAGGAGGGGCTGTCCCTCGACGTCGCCAGCGGCGGAGAGCTGGCCGTCGCCCTGCACGCCGACTTCCCGGCCGAGCGGATCGCCCTGCACGGCAACAACAAATCGGTCGACGAATTGACCGCGGCGGTCAACGCGGGCATCGGCTATGTCGTGCTGGACTCGATGACCGAGATCGACCGGCTCGACGCCGTCGCCGGTGAGGCCGGCGTGGTGCAGAACGTCATGGTCCGGGTCACCGTCGGTGTGGAGGCGCACACCCACGAGTTCATCGCCACCGCACACGAGGACCAGAAGTTCGGCCTGTCACTGGCCGGGGGTGCGGCGATGGAGGCGGTGCGCAAGGTGTTCGCGGCCGGCAACCTGCGACTGGTGGGCCTGCACAGCCACATCGGTTCACAGATCTTCGACGTGGACGGTTTCGAACTCGCCGCGCACCGGATCATCGGACTGCTGCGCGACATCGTCGCCGAGTTCGGCGTGGACCGGACCGCCCAGATCGCCACCGTTGACCTCGGCGGGGGACTGGGCATCTCCTATGTGCCGCAGGACGATCCGCCGCCGGTGGAGGATCTGGCCGCCAAGCTGGCGGCCATCGTGAAATCGGAGTCGGCGGCGGTCGGCCTGCCCGCCCCCAGGCTCGTCGTCGAGCCCGGCCGGGCGATCGCCGGTCCCGGAACCGTCACGCTCTACGAGGTCGGTACCGTCAAGGACGTCGCGGTCAGCGGCACCGCGCACCGCCGCTACATCAGCGTCGACGGCGGGATGAGTGACAACATCCGCACGTCGCTGTACGGCGCGAACTACGACATCCGGTTGGTCTCGCGGTCCAGTTCGGCGCCGCCGGTGCTGGCCCGCATCGTCGGCAAGCACTGCGAGAGCGGGGACATCGTGGTCCGCGACGCCTGGGTGCCCGACGACGTGAGCCCCGGTGACCTGCTGGGGGTGGCCGCGACCGGGGCGTACTGCTATTCGATGTCCAGTCGGTACAACCTGGTGGGCCGACCCGCCGTGGTCGCGGTGCGCGACGGCGAGGCGCGGCTGGTCCTGCGCCGGGAGACGGTGGACGATCTGCTCAGTCTGGAGGTGCGGTGACCAACACGAGTGCGGAGAAACCGATCGGCGTCGCGGTGCTGGGCCTGGGCAACGTCGGGCGCGAGGTGGTCCGGATCCTCGGTGCGAGTGCGCCGGACCTGGCCGCCCGCGTCGGTGCGCCCCTGGAGTTGCGCGGTGTGGCGGTGCGCCGGGTCGCCGCCGACCGCGGCGTGCCGGTCGACCTGCTCACCGACAACGTCGAGGACCTGGTGTCGCGCGCGGACGTCGACATCGTCGTGGAGTTGATGGGGCCGGTCGAACCGGCCCGCAAGGCCATCCTGACCGCCCTCGAGCACGGCAAGTCGGTGGTCACGGCGAACAAGGCCCTGCTGGCGCAGTCCACCGGTGAACTCGCCGAAGCCGCCGAACGGGCCCGGGTGGACCTGTACTTCGAGGCGGCGGTCGCCGGCGCCATCCCGGTGATCCGCCCGCTCACCCAGTCGCTGGCGGGTGACACCGTGCTGCGGGTGGCCGGCATCGTCAACGGCACCACCAACTACATCCTGTCCGAAATGGCCTCCACCGGAGCCGATTACGACGCAGCGCTGGCCGACGCCAGCGCGCTGGGCTACGCCGAGGCCGACCCGACCGCCGACGTCGAGGGTTACGACGCGGCGGCCAAGGCGGCGATCCTGGCCTCGATCGCGTTCCACACCAGGGTCACCGCCGACGACGTCTACCGGGAGGGCATCACCAAGGTCTCACCCGCCGA
>NZ_JBBATF010000051.1:0-2889 GCF_040398885.1 Mycobacterium sp.
CCAGGTTGGACTCCGGCAGCAGCAGCGGGCCGCCTTCACTCAACCGGTGATAGACCGGGTACGGGTCGGCGCGGTTCGCCGGGTCGAGCAGTTCCAGCAGCAGCGGCTGCGCGGCGGTCATCGGTCCAGTCTGCCCGTACTCACGGCAGCCGGCCCTGCCCGCAGCCGGGCGGCACGGCCGGCGCCGCCGCCAGCGCCTCGCCCAGCGGGCGGTTCGGCTCGAGCCGTTGCACCGCCGGCAGCGACAGCCGGACCTCGTAGACCACCGGACCCTCACCGCGGGCGTCGCGGCAGTCCATCCCGATCCGGGTGCCCGCGCCGTCGCCGAACCGGGCGTCGAAAGCCTCGCGCACCGACCGGGAGGACACCCGCCGGTCCTCCGCCCCGGCGAACAAGGGATTGAGCACCGCGGTGGCCTGACCGGCCAACGTTGTTGCCAGACTGAAGTATTCGGACGGCGCCACCCCCGAACAGGTGCCGTGGGCGTACCACTCATGGGTCGTCATCCGGGCGGAATCCGACATCAGCGACCGTAGGTTCGCCTTCAGGTCATCCGGCAGCGGCACCGGACTCCGGGAGCGGTCCGGGGTCTGCCTGGGCACGTCGCAGTACTGCTCGGTGGCCGGCTGCGGCCACAGGCCGTGCAGCAGGAAGGCCTGCCCCAGGCTGCCGACGTGACCCGAACGGCACCCGGTGTTGGACGGCTCAACCTTGCACAGTGACGGCGCCCAGGTCAGCACCAGCAGGCTGGCGTCGCTGCCGGCCTGCGAGGGTCGCGGCCGGCGGTCCAGGTTCAGGCTGAACGCGACCGCGGCGGCGGCGGCCACCGCCAGGACCGCCGACACCGACAGCACGGTCTTGTCGCCTCGCTTCATGGTCTGCTTATTCAACCCCGCACCGCCGGACGGAATACAGTTGGTCCCTCGGTGGGTGAAGGGTCGGAGATCCGGGTGAACGACGTCGACAACTGGTTCGACCGCACCGCACACCGGAACACACGGCCGGTGTCCCTCTACCCCAGCCTGCTGACCGGCCGGTTCTTCGCCTACCTGCGCTACCGGTTGCGCTATCCGTTGCTGATCGCCGTGGTCCGGTTCGCCGTCCACGTCGCCGAGTTCTTCATTCTGCTGTCCAGCCTGGGCGGCGTGGCCGCGTTCACCGTGATGGTGCTGCGGGCGGGCAGCCTGCTGGTGTCCGGCGGCTGGTGGGGTCTTCTGGAGGTCCTGCGGGAACGCCTGCGCAGATTCGCCGACGCGGGTGACTCCGACGCCTCCGGCCGGGAGATCGGTCGCTGGCTCGTGCTGGCCGGGATGCTGGCGGTCCTGGTCATCACGGCCGGCGCGGTGGTGCTGACGGTCTGGAATCCCTCGGGTGCCGGGCCGGTGGCGCGGCTCTACGCCTTCCTGATCATCGTCGAGTTCGCGATCGACCTCCCGGTTCGGGTTCTGCACTCCGGGGTCTACGCCACGCGCCGGGTCTACAAGCCGCCGTGGTCGATGATCCTTCCGATCGTGGTGCAGTTGGCCATCCTGGGCGCCGGGTTCCGCCTGTACCCCTCGGCGGCCGTCGTCGTCGCGATCGTGGTGTCCAACGCGCTCGGCATCTGGATCATGGTGCACTTCACCCGCGAGGTGTACCGGCTGATGGGCCTGCGCCCGCAACCGCCCGGCCACTGGTGGCGCGACCTTCCCTCCATCCCGGTGCGGATGGGCGTCGAGACGACGCTCTCGGGACTCAGCCTGCGCCTGGACGCGCTGCTGGTGCTGGCGATGGTCGGCACCTACGGAACCAACACCCGGACCTTCGACCTGACCGCCGGGATGACGTCGTGGGGCGACATCGACGCCTTCCAGTTCTTCTACCTGATCCTGCCGCTGTTCCGCGGCACCTACGACAGCGCCGGGCTGTTCTACTTCGATCTGGTCCGGCTGCGCCGCACCCCGGCGATGCGCGAACTGCAACTCGCGTTCTTTCGCGGGCTGGTGTTGGCGGCCCCGGCCATCGCGCTGTTCTTCTGGGGGCTCTCCGCCGTCCTGGGCGTCGTGGTGCTGCACGACGTGCCGGTGAGTTTCCTGGTCGCCCTGATGCCGATGTTCGTCCTGCGCAGCCTGATCGGGCTGTACCAGATCCGGTTGTTCGCCGAGGGCAGGTTCGGCTGGCACATCGCGACGCTGGCACTGCTGGCAGTGCTGATGTGGCTGGTCTGGCGCAACCCCAACCCGGCCGGCGACCTGCTCCAGATCACCGCGGCGATGATCGTCCAACTGATCGTCCTGATCAACCTCCAGCACCTCCTCGACCGAAGGGACCCCCCGCTGCCGACCCTGGTGCAACTCGGCGAGTGGACCCGGGCGCGTGCCCGGGAGTCCGGGCCGACCGCATCCGGGAGCATCCGGATCCCGGCGTCGATCACGGCGAGACAGAAGAGCGCGGTCGTCTCGCTGATTCGCGAGACGTTCCAGGGCACAGGGCATTTCGCCTATCGATCCCCGACCTCGCTGCTCTACTACGAGCGGGTCGACGGCTCGTTACGACCCGAGGGCCGCCCGCCCTCACATGTCGCGCTGCTGGAGCGGTCCGGCGGCGCCGCCGCCCCGGGCGCGCTCCCACCGGATCTCGACCCGGCGACCCCGGAGGATCCGGCCGGCCTGGCCCGCACATTCCGCGCGTTGTTCCCCGACGGTGTGGTGTTCGACACCGAAACAGGCTCTGGCGCAACCGAAATGCGCACCCTCGACCCCGCTGTGCTGGCCGCTGCGGTGCCGGCGGCGCTCTCCGCCCTGGAGGACGGTGACTGCACCGTGCCGGTGTCGGGACGGTGGGTGACACCGCTGTACCGCGGGGGCGCACTGCGGACGCTGTTCGTCCTGCCGGCCGATCCGGACCCGG
>NZ_JBBATF010000051.1:2989-18161 GCF_040398885.1 Mycobacterium sp.
CAACTGCTCTCGCGCAACGCCCGCTGCAACGGCCTGCCGGGGGTCTACTCCTACCTACCGGGCCTGAACAACGCCGCTGCCATGCGAGACCTGGCCGGTTTCGTGCGCAGGCACCGGCGCCGGGTGGGTCCCGGCGGACCACCACTGTACGTCCTGCAGTCGGATTTCGACCACTACGGGGACGGCCTGCCGGTGGGCCCCGACGCGCCGTGGTGGCCGTTGCTGCGCGAGGTCGCGGCACTGGGAAGCCCGAACGGTCAACTGCCCGAGACGGTCTGGGCGCTGATCCGCAGCCTCATCCGACCGGTGGTGCGGGACGGCGACGGCGCACAGTTCACCCGGTTGCACGGAGTTCCGATGGGCACTCCGCTGGTTCCGCTGCTGTCCAATCTTGCGGTGGTTCCGATGGACCGGGCCGTAATGGACGTAGAGGGGATCTTCTACGCCCGGTACAACGACGACTTCCTGCTGGCCCACCCGGATCTGGAGGCGCTGCACGAGGCCGACCGACGGATCGACGACGCGCTGGCCGGATTGGGCGTCCGGCGCAAGGAGGCCAAGGAGATCCGGACCGCGCTCGGCGCCACCGGCGTGGCCGCCGCGGAGGATCCGGCCTACCGCGGCGGCACCCGGATCGACTGCCTGGGCCTGTCGGTCAGCCACGCCGGCGCCATCGGCGTGGGCCCGCATCGACTGGCCCGGTTCATGAACCGGGTCACCACGCGAATCGACGGGTCGTCGTCGGCGCTGCGGGCGCTACCGGTCACCGACCGTGCCCGCCATCTGGTCGCGGCGGTCAACGTGATGCTCGACGTCGGCAGTCCCTTTGCAATTCCGGGACTTTCGGCTCTGCTGGACACCACCACCGACCGGGGTGTGCTCAAGGACCTCGACTTCCGGATCGCCCGAAAGATCGTGCAGGCCGCCACCGGGCGGCCCGGCGTACGGGGATTCAGGCTGCTGGCCCCGCGGGTGCTGCACGACGACATGGGTCTGGTCTCACTGGTTCGGCTGCGCAACTTGCGGTAGCCGACCGGGTGCGGTTGCATGCACAGCGGAGGGCGCGGATCCCGCCCACGGGCGGAACCTTCCGAGGGATCACAGAGGCTGCGGCTTTCGGTCCTTCATTTTTTCGTTTTCCCCCGCGCCCTCCACCCGCGCCCGCCTAGGTCCGGTAGTAGCGCCCCAGGAACTCCCCGCGGAGTTCGGCGAAGTCGCCGTGGCCGATGGCGTCCCGGATGCGGTCGACGAGTCGGATGATGAACCGCTCGTTGTGGATCGTGCAAAGCGTCGCGGCCAGGATCTCCTTGGCCTTGAACAGGTGGTGTATGTAGGCGCGGGTGTAGTGCGCGCAGGTGTAGCAGTCGCATTCGTCGTCGATCGGGGTGAAGTCCCGCTTGTACCGCGCCCCGGTGATGTTGTAGCGACCGTCCGGGCAGTACACCGCGGCGTTGCGCGCCACCCGCGACGGGGAGACGCAGTCGAAGGTGTCCGCACCGGCGGCGATCGCGGCGAACAGGTCGTCGGGTTCGCTGATGCCCAGCAGGTGCCTCGGCTTGTCGTCGGGCAGTTCCTCGGTGCACCAGCCGACGATGGTGGCCAGGTTCTGCTTCTCCAGTGCCCCGCCGATGCCGTAGCCGTCGAACCCGGTGCCGTCCTCGGCGGCGATGCTCTCCAGTCCGCGGCAGGCCTGACGGCGCAGATCCTCGTAGTGCGCACCCTGGACCACACCGAACAGCGCCTGCCCGGGCGACGAGGGCGCCAGGGCGGTGAGCCGATGGTGCTCGGTGAGGCAGCGCTGCGCCCAGGCCTGCGTGCGGGCCAGCGACTCCTCCTGGTAGGCGCGTGTGTTGACCAGCGTGGTCAGCTCGTCGAAGGCGAAGATGATGTCGGCGCCGAGTTGGTGCTGGATCCCGATCGACACCTCCGGGGTGAAGCGGTGCGTCGAACCGTCCAGGTGCGAGATGAAGGTGACCCCGTCGTCGTCGACTTGGGACAGTCGCTGTTTGCCCTTGGCGATCAGGTCGTCGGACTGCGCCCGGCCCGGATCCTCCATCAGGACCTTGCGGAAGCCCGAACCCAGGGACATGATCTGGAACCCGCCGCTGTCGGTGAAGGTCGGGCCGGGCCAGTTCATGAAAGCCCCGAGTCCGCCGGCCTCGGCGACGACGTCCGGCCCGGGTTGCAGATACAGGTGGTAGGCGTTGGCCAGCACCGCCTGCGCCCCGAGTTCGCGCATCGTCTCGGGCAGCACCGCCTTCACGGTGGCCTTGGTGCCGACGGCGACGAACGCCGGGGTGCGGATGTCGCCGTGGGGGGTGCGGATCACTCCGCTGCGGCCGCGGGCATCCGGCAGTTCCGCCTCGACGCTGAAGAACGGCACGTGTGACGTTCGAGTACGGTCTCAGCTGTCCTTGGTGCGCTTGGCGGCCGTGGCGCGCTTGGGGCGGGGCGTCGCAGCCGTCGTCCCGACGCCCACCGCGCGCTCGAGTTCGCTGAGCGAGTCCTCGAGATGGCCGAGCAGTCGCTGCAGGCTCGGAACGCTGCGCCGGCATCCCACCAGTCCGAAGTCCAGATTATCGGCGTTGGTGCACAGCGTGATGTTGAGGGCCTGGCCGTCCAGTGCGATCGACAGCGGGTAGTTGCCGTCGAGCCGAGCGCCGTTCCAGTACAACGGTTCCCGTGAACCCGGCACGTTGGAGATCACCAGGTTGAAGGGTGGGGCCGCCGCCGAGCCCAGTGCCGGGGACACCATTGACAACAGCAGCGGGGACATGTTCAACGCCGAGAGCGCCACCTGCTGCAGCTTCGGCAACTCCTTGAACACGGCCTTGTTCTTCTGCATCGAGGAATTGACCTCGGCCAGGCGCTGCGCCGGATCCTCGAGGTGGGTGGCCAGATTGGCCAGCAGGACCCCGACCTGGTTGCCGCCCCCGGAAGAGGATCCTTCCCGCAGACTCACCGGCACCGCCGCGATCAGCGGCCGATCCGGAAGTGCCTTCTGCTCGATGAGATACGCGCGCAGCGCGCCGCCGCACACGGCCAGCACCACGTCGTTGAGGGTGACTCCGGAGACCTTTTTGATCGCCGAGAAGCGCTCGATCGGCCAGGACTGGGCGGCGACGCGGCGGGCTCCTCCGATGGGGACGTTGAAAATCGTCTTGGGGGCGCCGACGGGAAGGGTCAACTGCTGCTGCAGCAATCCTTTGTTCACCAGCTGCACCGCGGACGGACCCATTCCCATGACGGTTTGACCCAGACCGACCAGACTCTTGAGCCGGGAGATCGCCGGCTTGCCTTCGGTCGGCACAGGCTGCCCGTTCTGCCCCCACAGCACCCGGATCTCATGGTCATCGGGATCCGGGGACAGCGAGCCGGCAATCATCTGCATGGCACTGACGCCGTCGACGAGGGCGTGGTGGATCTTGGTGTAGACCGCGACCCGGCCGTCGCTGAGCCCCTCGACGAGATGGCTCTCCCACAGCGGACGATGCCGGTCGAGCAGCGACCCGTGCAGACGCGATGTGAGTTCGAGCAGTTCCCGAACCCGCCCGGGCGAGGGCAACGCTGAACGGCGCAGGTGGTACTCGAGGTCGAGATGCCGCTCGAAAGCCCATGTCAGGTTGGCGATGCCGCCGAGCAGTTCCGCGGGATGCTTGCGAAACGTCGGCGACACGTCTTCACGGGTGAGCAGTTCCTGGTGGACGTCCCGCAGGAAGTCCGGGCCGATGCCGCTGGGGGGCTCGAACAGTTGCAGTGACCCGACATGCATCGGATGCTCGCGCGACTCCGCCATCAGGAACATCGAGTCCAACGGCGATATCAGTTCCATGCGACCCTCCACTGCTCAGTCGGTAAACCACCCCGCGCCTGCGTTCACCCTAGTCAACCGTCCGCCGCCATGGGCCCGAAAGCCCTGTCCTCGGCATCCACCCGCGTGGGCCGGGACGATGGTCAGCGTCGTCCGCCGCCGCCGCCGGCGTTCCAGCCCGGCTCGGCCACCTCGGCCTCGGTCAGCTGGTCGCTGGTGTCGGGGATGACCGTCGGGACGCAGTTCATCGAGAAACTGTCCGTGGTGTCGACGATGTTGTCGCAGCCGGCCAGCACCCTCGGCGCGGACGCCGGTGAGCCGGCCAGCGCGGCGACCGTCGGCGTCACGGCAAGGGCGGCGCCCACCACGAAGTACAGCAGTTGTCGGCCACGGCCGGAAACGGTGATTCCCATGAGTTGCTCCAATGTCGAACCCTAGATGTCGAACCCTAGATGCCGAACCTAGGGATCCCAGGTTAGACCACTGCCGGTGCGGCCGCGCTGCTCCCGATCTCGCCGAGGTCGCCGATCCGGTAGGCCGTCACCGCGGTTTCACCCACGGCGTAGAGAACATCGCCGATGCGGACGGTACGCAGCGTCGGCTCGGCGGGGTGGATCTCGCCGACCGTCTCGAGCCCGTCCGGCGTGACCCGCAGCACCTTCAGATACTGGCTCGACCGGTAGCCGGTCTCGGGGTCGTATCCGCTGCCGGTGACCGGGACCACCAGCAGACCGTCCTCCGGGGAGTAGAGCACCGCGTGGTGGTCGAACTGGGCGTCCGACCACGACCACTGGTAGCCCGGGTCGAGGAACTCGCGGTCGACGGCGGTCATGTCGGTGGGATCGCCGACGTCGAACAGCGTGGCGTGCAGGTGGGTGTTCCCGGTCCCCTCCTCGCGCTCCTGCCCGATGCCCAGCAGCAGTCCGTCGCCGACCGACTGAAGGTAGTTGGAGAAACCCGGGACCTTCAGTTCGCCCAACACCGCCGGCGCGGTCGGGTCGCGAAGGTCGATGGCGAACAAGGGGTCGACTTGCACGAACGTGACCAGATAGGCGGTGTCTCCCGCGTAGCGGACCGCATAGATCCGTTCCCCGGGGGCCAGTCCGGTCAGCCGGCCGACTTCGTCCATGGTGGCGGCGTCCAGCACATAGATGCCGTTGTCGTTGGTGGCGCCGGAGTGGGTTGCCACCCGCAGGCGACCGTCCTTCTCGTCCATCGCGAACTGGTTGATCAGAGTGCCTGGCACCACACCACTGTCCTGCCAGGACACGTCGGTTCCGTTGATCGCGAACCGTTCGATTCTCGTATCCGTCCGGTCGGTGCCGGCCACGTACAGCGCGTCGGGGGTCATGTAGACCGTGGCCCCGTTGCCCGACACCATGCCGGCCACGCTGTCGGCCGGACCACCGGTCGCGCTGAGGGCATCCACCGACACCACCGTCAGCAACTGCCGGACCTGATCGGTGGACGAATGCGGGCGAACGATGTCCTCCGCCGCCGCCACCACACCGAGATCGACGGTGTCGCCCCCGGCGTCGACGCTGTAGGCGTGCGGCAGGGACAACCCGACGATATCGTCGCCGACCCGGGCAACGTACTGGTCCCAGGACTCGTAGGTGCGGTAGGCGATCGGGGCGTCGGGGTCGTAGCGGATCTTGGCGGATTCGACCGGATCGCCTTGTGCCACATAACTTTTCACGTAGTTGACGGGGGTGTCGACGTAGTGCGGCGCGGGTAGGTTGACCGACCGCTGCATCACCACGTAGACGACGCCGTCAACGGCCCGGGAACTCGCGTAGGCGCCGTCGAAGACGTTCCGGCTGACCACCGCGGGGGCGGTGCGGTCGGACACGTCGTAGACGGTGACCGTGGTCTGCGGGTTCCACGGGCCCCAGAAGCCGGGGTAGGCCATCTTGACCTGGGGGCCGTACCAGCCCGAGCCGGACCGGGTGATGACGGTGAGCCGGTCACCGGAGAGGTACTGGCCGGCGACGTCACCGGACAGCGTCGTCTCCGAGGCCACCGAGAGGTCGGCGCGCACGATGCTCAGCAGGCCGTTGTGTGCGGTGTAGATGTACCGCCCGTCGTTCTCCACGAAGTCGGCCTCGTCCACTCCGTCCACCTGGGTGTTGGTGTCCGAACCGCCGTCGGTCTTGAGGTACTCCGGGTAGGGGCCGTACCCGTACACCGGGACCGTGGTGCCGAACAGGCCGCCGTACTGCTGCTTGGCCATGTCCAGCAGGTAGGCGCGCAACTCTGCCTCGGCGAAGTACTCGCTCTGGCTGGTGGTCTGCCCGGGGTTCAGCGCCGGGAAGATGTTGAAGAAGGTCCGGCGCACCATCAGCAGCGCGCCTTCCAGGAACTGGCTCACCTGCCCGCCGGGCAGGCCGGCGAGCCAGTCGGCGGTGGAGTCGAAGAAGGAGGCGACCGCGGCGCCGATCGTCGCGACGGGCCTGGCCGGGGCGGGGGTCTGCGGCGCTTCGAACAGACCGGACAGACCGGCCAGGACGGGCAGGCGAGTCGACGTGGTGTCGGCGGTGAGCGCCCCGGCCGGAGTCACCGCCGCGGCCGGCGCGGGGGTGGCGACGACGGCCGGCGCATTGCCGGCCGCCGGTGCGGGGGTTGCTGAAGCTCCCGGTCCGACAGCTCGCGGCGTCATCGCCGGCGCGGTGACCGGCGAGGTGTCGTCGGGCCTGATCCCGGTCTGCCGATGGCCGGCACGGGGTTGGCCGGCACGGGGTTGGGCGGCACGGGGTTGGGCGGCACGGGGTTCCGGCACGTCGATGATGCTCTCCGGGGTCACCGGGTCGACGGCGGCCGAGGCGCCCGGGCTCGGGCGGCCGCCGCGATTCGGGCTGGTATGCGCTGTCCGGGAGGGGCGGACTCGGGCAGAGGTCTCGCCGGACGGAGCCTGTCGGGGGCCGGAGACCGACGCGCCGCCGTCCTCGGCGGGGTCGGCGGCCGCAACTCCGGCCGCTTGCGGACCCGCCAGGGAAAGCCCCAGCGCGAGGGCCGCGAACCCGGCCCTTGCCGCACGCCTGCCTGCCGACATCGCGAACCCCTGTCCAGCCGAAATGATAGTTTGCTGTGATTTCAGCCGACCGTAGCTGTGATTAAGCTTAAGGTCAATCGACGGCCGCGGCGGCGTCCCGGCTAGATGGAGATGGCGGTGGCGGAGGGATTTGAACCCTCGGACGGGGGTTACCCGTCACACGCTTTCGAGGCGTGCTCCTTAGGCCGCTCGGACACGCCACCACCGCAAAGCTTACGGTCCGCGATGGCCTAGCCCAAATCCCGGTGCGCCGCGAAGAAGCCCTCCAGCAGTCCGGCGCACTCGTCGGCCAGCACGCCGCCGCGCACCTGCGGCCGGTGGGGCAGCCGCCGGTCGCGGACCACGTCCCACAGCGAGCCGACCGCTCCGGTCTTGGGTTCCCAGGCGCCGAACACCAGCCGCCGGACCCGCGACATCACCAGCGCGCCGGCGCACATGGTGCACGGTTCCACGGTCACCGCCAGGGTGGTGTCCGCCAGCCGCCAGCCGTCTCCGAGGACCCGGGCCGCGGCGCGCAGCGCCAGGATCTCGGCGTGCGCGGTGGGGTCGCCGAGGGCCTCGCGGGCGTTGGCAGCACGGGCCAATTCGATTCCGTCGACGCCGAAGACCACCGCGCCGATCGGAACGTCTTCGGGGCCGGCCTGACGTGCTGCGGCGATCGCGACGCGGATCAGTGCCTCGTCCGATTGGCCGCTCACCGCTCGAGACGGTCGAGCACGGCCGACAACTCGTCGGCGAAGCCCATCTCGCGGGCGATGCGGCCGATCTGTTCGTCGGCGTACAGATCGGTTTCGGAGAGGATCACGCTCAGCACCGCATCGGGCAGCCCGACGTCGGCCAGGACCCCGAGGTCGCCCTCCTCGAACGGATCGCTGTCCTCGAGGTCCTCGCTCGCGATGTCGGCGTCGAGTTTCTCCAGTGCCTCCGCGGCGATGTCGTAGTCCAGGGCGGCGGTGGCGTCCGAGAGCAGCAGCCGGGTTCCCGACGGTGCGGGCCGCACGATGAGGAAGAACTCGTCATCGACGTCGAGCAGTCCGAATACCGCCCCGGCGCTTCGCAGTTCCCGCAACTCGGTCTCGGCGGCGGCCAGGCTGTTCAACGCCGCCGCGCTCATCGGCGAGCAGCGCCAGGCGGCACCCTCGCGGACGACGGCCACGGCGAAGCCGTCGGGGGTGTCGGCCGGGCCCGGATCCGGGCCCCCAGATCCTTGCCCCCGGTTCGCCTGTTGTGCCGCCATGGCCGCATACGCTAGTCGCTGAACAGGCGGTTTGACCAGCGCAGGCGTCGTAGCGCCGATGCCCGGTGGATGTGGCGGGAGCATCCGAACCCGCATCCGGCGGCGCGGAGCGCCGCCGGACTTCCCCCGGTGTGCCAACCTGAAAGGCGTGACCAAGACACCGGTATGCGTCCTGGGGCTGGGCCTGATCGGCGGGTCGGTGTTGCGGGCGGCGGTCGCCGCCGGACGCGAGGGGTACGGATACAACCGCTCCTTCGAAGGTGCCGACGCGGCGCGAGCCGACGGGTTCGCCGCGACCACCGAACTCGGCGACGCGCTGTCCTGGGCCGCGCAACGGCAGGCGCTCATCGTGCTGGCCGTTCCGATGCCGGCGGTCAGCCCATTGATGGGCCATCTCAGGCAGCGGGCGGCTGAATGTCCGCTCACCGATGTCATCAGTGTCAAGGGCCCGGTGCTGCGCGAGGCCCGTGCGGCCGGCCTGCTGGACCGGTACGTCGGCGGGCACCCGATGGCCGGCACCGCCTACTCCGGTTGGCCCGCCGGCAACGCCGGCCTGTTCCGCGGGGCGCCCTGGGTGATCAGCGTGGACGAACACGTCGACGCCGGGATCTGGTCGCAGGTGATGCACCTGGCGCTGGACTGCGGCGGCGTGGTGGTGCCGGCGAAGTCCGACGAGCACGACGCCGCGGCGGCCAGCATCTCGCATCTTCCGCACCTGCTGGCCGAGGCGCTGGCCGCCACCGCCGGCGAGGTGCCGTTGGCATTCGCACTGGCGGCCGGGTCGTTCCGCGACGGCACCCGGGTGGCCGGGACCGCCCCGGACCTGGTGCGGGCGATGTGCGAGGCCAACGCCGATGAACTCCTGCCCGCGCTGGATCACGCCCTGGAACTGCTGCACAACGCCCGCCGATCGCTGGCGGAGAAGGACTCGGTCGCCGAATTGGTCGACGCCGGTCACGCTGCGCGGGTGCGTTTCGAGAGTTTCCCGCGGCCCGACGTCGTCACCGTCTCCCTCGGGGGGGAGAACTGGCGCGAGGAACTCGCCAAGGCCGGCCGGTCCGGCGCGGTGATCAGATCCGCTCTGCCAGGCCCGGATAGTCGACGATGAAACCGTCGTCGTCGACTATGACGGTGGCTTCGGCGGTCGGGGACTGCACCCTGACGGCGACGCCGCCCGGTCCGGCGCCGCTGTAGCTGACGGTGGCCGGGGCGACGGTCAGGTCAGGCAGATAGACGTAGACGACCGGCAGCTTGACCGAATCCTCGGTGCGGTGCAGGTTCGACCGGCGTATCGCCAGCGTGCTGAACAACGGGCTGAACATCATGTCGACGTCGAGTGCGCCGTCGAAGGCCTCCCTCGAGACGCCTTCGTGGCCGGTGACAAGCCACATGTTCTCCTCGTCACGGGCGATCGACAGTTGCCGGTCGCGCTCGGCGGTGCTGACGTTCAGCGACAGACGCTTGGTGGCGCCGGTGTCATCGGTCACCAGATCGTAGGAGGCGCTGAACGCGGGGTGCTGCTCGGAAGCCGCCGCCGCGATCCGCCCGATCGCCTTGATCCGGTTGCCGGACAGTTGAACCCGCGCGGACTCGATGCGGGAGAGGTCGTGGGAACGCCAGGTCAGGATGGCCGGCCACGCCCGCTCCGGGTCACCCTCGGCTGCTTTCACCACCCCTCCACCGTAAGGGACGCGTCGCGGTCGCCGTAGCCCGGTGCCCGGACGGCGGGACTGGCGCCGGGGCCCGTCTCGTCATCGGGTGGCGGCTGCGGCAGGCGCCGCCGCAGCCGACCGGTCCCGGGTACGGACGCCCACACCGCCATCGCCAGCAGACCGTCGAGAAGCAGAGCCAGCACCGTCACCAGCAGTGCCCCGACCAGGGCGAGATAGAACTGCCGCACCTTGATCCCGTCGATGAGATAGCGGCCGAGGCCGCCGAGACTGGCGTAGGCGGCGATGGTGGCGGTCGCCACGATCTGCAATGTGGCAGTGCGCAATCCGCCGATGATCAACGGCAGCGCGTTGGGGGTTTCCACCCGGGCCAGCACCTGCCACTCGGTCATGCCCATCGACCGGGCGGCGTCGACCACCTTCGGGTCGACATTGGCGATGCCGGCGTAGGTGCCGGCCAGAAGCGGGGGGATGCCCAGCAGGGTCAGCGCGACGGTGGGGGGCAGCAGTCCCAGGCCCCACAGCAGCACTGCCAGCAGCAGCACACCGAGCGTGGGCAGGGCCCGCAGGGCGTTGACGGTGGTCACCACCAGAAAGGAACCGCGATGGGTGTGCCCGATGACCAAGCCGATCGGAATGGCGATGAGGGCGGAAACCGCAACCGCCACACCGGTGTACTGCAGATGCTCGATGATCCTGGCGCCCAGCCCCGCGCGGCCGGCCCAGTTCTCGGGGTCGAAGATGTAGGTCAGCGCCTGCTGCAGGAAGTTCATGCCGCCGCCCCGGCTCTGCTCCACGGCGTCAGCAGCCGGCCGGCCACCAGGATCAGCACGTCGACGATCACCGCCAGCAGGAAGGTCGCGATGATGCCGGCCACGATCTGACCGCTCTTGTCGGCTTGGTATCCCTCGGTGAACCAGGTTCCCAGGCCGCCGATCCCGATCACCGAACCGACGGCGACCATCGAGATGTTGGTGACGGCGACCACCCGCAGGCCCGCCGTGAGGACCGGAAGTGACAGCGGCAGTTCTATTTTCAGTAACCGCCCGAGGCGGGTGTAGCCGACGGCCGTGGCGGCGTCACGGACGTGGGCGGGTACCGCGTCGAGCGCCTCGGGTACCGCGCGCACCAACAGTGCGGTGGTGTACAGCGTCAGCGCGACGATGACGTTGGCCTCGTCGAGGATGCGGGTCGGGATGATCAGCGGCAGCACCACGAACAACGCCAGCGACGGGATGGTGAAGATGACGCTGGCGGTCAGGGTGGTCAGCCGGCGCAGCATGGTGCGGCGCCAGACGAAAGCGCCCAGCGGCACCGCGATCAGCAGGCCGATCAGCACCGGAATCAACGACAGCCGCAGATGGATCAGGGTCAGCGCCCAGGCGGTGTCGAGGTGGGTTAGCAGGTAGTGCAACGGGGTTCAGTCCGTCTCCGGAGTCTCGGCCGGTTCCCCGGCCTGGGATTCGGCCTGTGGTCCGGCCTGGGCCGCGGCGTCCTCTTCCGGCTCTGCGGCCGCTTCGCTCCCGGCGCGGCGCTGCGACTCCATCGAGTCGATTACGTCCTCGGCCGCGGTGCCGCCGACCACCGCCCCGCTGTCGTCGACCGCCACCCCGATGCCCGACGGCGAGGACAGTGCGGCGTCCAGCGCCGAGCGCAGGGTGCCGTCGGGGCGGAACAGCGACCCGCCGGCCGTCGCACAGTCGTAGAGTTCGCCGCCCAAGCGGTGCCGTTCGACTCCCGCGGCGTCGATCCAGCCGAACGGCGCTTCGTTGTCCAGGGTCACCAACCGCCACTCGCCGGGAGCCAGGCTCAGACCGTCGATCTCGTCCTCGGTGACTGTCTGAACAGGATGCAGCTCAAGGCCTGCCGCGCTGAAGAACTGCAGCAGCCGGTAGCCGCGGTCGGCGCCGACGAACCCGGCGACGAGGTCGTTGGCCGGGTTGGACAGCAACCGCTCGGGTGCGTCGTACTGCTGCAGCGCACCCCCAACGCCGAAGACGGCGACCGCGTCCCCCAGCTTGACGGCCTCGTCGATGTCGTGGGTGACGAACACGATGGTCTTGCGGAGTTCGCTTTGCAGCCGCAGGATCTCGGTCTGCAACTCGTCGCGGACCACCGGGTCCACGGCGGAGAACGGCTCGTCCATCAGCAGGATCGGCGGGTCGGCCGCCAGCGCCCGGGCCACCCCGACCCGCTGCTGCTGCCCGCCGGACAGCTGCGCCGGATAGCGCTGCGCCAGTTTGGGATCCAGCCCGACCCGCTCGAGGACCTGGTAGGCGGCCCGCCGCGCGGCACGCCGGGACTGCCCCTGTAGCACCGGCACCGTGGCGACGTTGTCGATCACCCGCTGGTGCGGCATCAGGCCGCCGCTCTGGATCACGTATCCGATGCCCAGGCGCAGTTTCACCGGGTCGACACCGGCGACGTCGCGTCCGTCGACGGTCACCGTCCCGGAGGTCGGCTCGACCATCCGATTGATCATCCGCATCGAGGTCGTCTTGCCGCACCCGGACGGGCCGACGAAGACGGTCAGGGAACCCTCGGGCACCTCCAGTGACAGCTCGTCGACCGCGACGGTGCCGTCCGGATACCGCTTGGTGACGCCGGAGAAGGTGATCATCTACTTGCCGATCGGGCTGTCGAAGGAGTTCGCCGTTATCCACTGCCGCGCCGCCTCGTCGGGGTCGACCCCGGAGTTGCCGGACACCGCGGCGTTCAGTGCGGTCAGGCCTTGGGTGGTCAGCCGTGCCGAGACGGCGTCGAGCACGTTCTTGAGCTCTTCCGACATCTTCCGCGAACTGACCAGTGGTACGACGTTTCCGGGCAGGAAGTTGTTCTCGGGATCCTCCAGCACCACGAACTTGTTCTGCGGTATCGCCGGTGAGGTGCTGAATATGTTTGCGGCGGTGACGGTTCCACCAGACAGCGCCTTGACCGTGGCCGGGCCGCCGCCGTCGCTGATCGCGACGAAGTTGTCCGGCCTGATGTCCAGTCCGTACGCGGCCTTGAGCCCGGGCAGGCCCTGCGGCCGGTTGAGGAACTCCGACGGCGCACCGAACTTCACTTCCGCGGCGTACGGCGCCAGGTCGGCGATGCTGCTGAGGTTCCATCGCTGCGCGGTGGCCTCGGTCACGGTCACGGTGTCGGTGTCGTTGGCGGGGGCGGGGTTGAGGATGGACAGATCCCCGGGCAGCGACCGGTGCAGCGCCAACTCGACGTCACCGGGTTCGGATGCGCCGCTCTCCGGCTTGAAGTAGTGCAGCAGGTTCCCGGTGTACTCCGGGATCAGGTCGATGGAGCGGTCGCGCAGTGCGGGGATGTAGGTCTCGCGACTGCCGATGCCGAACTGTTTGACGACGGTGAACCCGTTGGCCTGTAGCGCCTGGGCGTAGATCTCCGCGACGATCTTGGATTCCGGGAAGTCGGCGGAGCCGACCACCACGGACTTCAGGTCGCCCGAGGCCTCTCCCCCGCCCAGTGGGTTGGCGCTTCCGCAACCGGACGCGAGAACGGTCGGGACCAGCATCGTCACGGCGGCGGAGAACAGCCCGCGTAGCGACGGTTTCATCGGCGTCGTCTTCTCCCTGTCGTTCCCCCCGTCGCCTGACCCTAACGTTTGCCGAATGCCGTTAGCGTCCCGTTGCAGGTTTGGTTGTTTCATTTCCGGCCCGGACAGGCAAAGATGTCGGCATGAGTCGTGAATCGTATGCTTCGGGTGACCCGATTGAGCCTGGACTGTCCCCTGTGTCGGGGGCCGGCAGGACGTCTGCGCCCGCCGGGGAGGTCGAAGACGTCAAGTTCACCCGCGCTGCGGCGCTGTGGACGTCGCTGATAACCGGGTTCCTGATACTGATCGTGCTGCTGATCTTCATCACGCAGAACACGGCGTCGGCGGACTTCACCTTCCTGAACTGGCGCTGGACCCTGCCGCTGGGCGTCGCGATCCTGCTCGCGGCGGTGGCCGGGGGCCTGATCACCGGACTGGTCAGCGCTGCGCGCATGTTCCAGTTACGGCGGGCGGCCAAGAAGAACCTGCAGTTCGCCCTGCGGGGGTAGCGCCGGCCGGCGTCACCGAAGCCGGTGGGGCAACAGGTCCCACACGTGCTCGATGCCGTTGACCCCGCCGACGGTGAAACTGCCCCGCCTGGAGTGGCGCAGCACCGTGATCGAGGCGTAGTCGATCGGGAACGACAGCGGGTTGGCGGTGCCGAGCACCTCTTGCAGGACAACGTTGATCACACCGCCGTGACTGAAGAGCGCGACGGTCTGGTCGTGTTCGGCCGCGCCGACGATGTCGCGCAGCCCGGCCCACACCCGGGCGCGGAACGCATCGGCGTCCACCCCCGGCGGCAGTCGTCCCTGCGCCATGCGCGCCCAGTCACCGGGACGCTCGACGCGGACCTGCTCCAGCGGGATGTAGTTCGAAATCCCGCGGTCGTACTCGGCTAGGCGCTCGTCGGTGTTGATGGTCAGGCCCGTCGCCGCGGCCACCGGTTCGGCGGTCTGCACGGCCCGGCGCTGCGGGCTGCTCACGAGCCGGCTGACCGGGTACCGGGCCAGCGCTGAGGGCAGCCGGCGGGCCTGTTCCCGGCCGGCCTCGGTCAACTCGGGATCCGAACCCGCCCCGGACTCGGTGCGCGTCGGTAGCGCATGGCGGACGAGGAGGACCTGCATCGGCGCAGCCTACGGGGTGACGATGTCGAAGCCCGGGTCCGGTTTGTCCAGCACGCCGATCAGCGTCCGCAGCGCCCCGGCGTCGCCGCCGACCTCCAGTCCCGGCGAGCTGAGATCGCCCGCCGCCGCCGCCATCAGCCGCATCTTGGTGGCCAGCGTCACCGTCGCTCCGGCCGAGTCCGGGTCGGCCGGACGCTTGCGGTAGACGAGCACGCCGTTGCGCAGCGTGAGCCGGTAGTTGGCGCCCACGTCGGCGAAGGTCACGTCCAGTGCCAGATCGGCGTCCCAGGCCCGCGGGCCGTTGACCGAGATGGCCAGGATGTCGAACATCTGCTCCGGGGTGAGTTGCCTGAGCATGGTCGGGGCGGTGGTGCTCACCGGGGTGCCGAAGTTGCCGGTGCGCAGTTCGGTCGAACCGGAGAGGAAGAAGTTGCGCCACGTCGCGCACTCCGCGCCGTAACCCATCTGCTCGAGGGTGTCCGCGTACAGTTCCCGCGCTCCGGCATGGTTCTCGTCGGTGAAGACGGCGTGATCCAACAGCGTTGCAGCCCAACGGAAGTCCCCGGAATCGAACGCCTCACGGGCGATCTCGACCACCCGGTCGATCCCGCCCATGGCGGCGACGTAACGCGGGCCGGCCTGCTCCGGCGGGTGCGGCCACAGCCGGCCGGGATTGCCGTCGAACCAGCCCATGTAGCGCTGGTAGACGGCCTTGACGTTGTGGCTGA
>NZ_JBBATF010000052.1:0-17966 GCF_040398885.1 Mycobacterium sp.
GCCCGTTCGCCCGGCTGATCTCCAAGACCGGTGACTCCGTCACCACCTACGGCGAGCCCTGGAACATGAACTAGACGGATTCCGCTTCCCCGGCCGGGCGGCGGCGGGTTCAGCCCGCCAGTCGCTCGGCCGCGGCCGCCACCCGTTCGTCGGTGGCGGTCAACGCCACCCGGACGTAGTCGGTACCCCGAGGGCCGTAGAAGTCGCCCGGCGCCACCAGGATTCCCCGCCGGGCCAGCCAGTCGACGGTGTCGCGGCCCGGTTCCGCTCGGGTGGCCCAGAGGTAGAGCCCGGCTTCGGAGTGCTCGACGGTGAATCCCGCGGCGCCGAACGCCGACATCAGCGTCGCGCGCCGCCGCGCATACCGGTCCCGCTGGGCGAGCGCGTGGTCGTCGTCATCGAGTGCGGCCACCATCGCCGCCTGCACCGGTCCGGGCACCATCATCCCGGCATGCTTGCGCACCGCCAGCAGTTCGGCCACGACCTCGGGGTCCCCGGCGACGAACCCGGCCCGGTAGCCGGCCAGCGACGAACTCTTGGACAGCGAGTGCACGGCCAGCAGCCCGGTGTGGTCGGCGCCGCAGACGTCCGGGTGCAGTACCGAGAAGGGCTGCTGTTCCCAGCCCAGGCCCAGATAGCACTCGTCGGAGACCACCAGGGCGCCGCGCTCGCGGGCCCACCGGACCACCTTGCGCAAATGGTCGACGCCCAGCACCCGCCCGGTCGGGTTGCTCGGCGAGTTCAGATAGACCACGGCGGGGTTCCGCGGGCCCAGCTGGGTCAGCGAGTCGGCGAAGATCACGTCCGCCCCCGCCAACCGGGCGCCGACCTCGTAGGTCGGGTAGGCCAGTTCCGGGACCACCACGGCGTCCTCGGACCGCAGGCCGAGCAACGTCGGCAGCCAGGCGATGAGTTCCTTGGTGCCGATCACCGGCAGGACGGCGCCGGCGTCCAGTCCGGTGATCCCGTGGCGGCGGTGCAGTGCGGCCACCACCGAGGCGCGCAACTCGGGCGTTCCGGCCGTCGTCGGGTAGCCGGGCACCCCCGAGGCGTCGGCCAGAGCGGCCCGGATCAGCGGTGCCACCGGGTCGACCGGGGTGCCGACCGAGAGGTCGACGATCCCGCCCGGGTGCGCACCGGCCGCCGCGGCGGCGTCGGCCAGGGTGTCCCACGGGAACACCGGCAGCGACGCCGACACCGGCGCCGAACGACGCGACCGGGCGGTCAGTCCTCGCCCTTGGGTGGAAGGTCCTTGACCACCTGCGGATCGTTCTCGCTCAGGCCCACCTTCGCGGCGCCGCCGGGCGAACCGAGATCGGCGAAGAAGTCGGCGTTGATCTGGGTGTACCCGGACCACTGGTCGGGAACGTCGTCCTCGTAGTAGATCGCCTCCACCGGGCAGACCGGTTCGCAGGCCCCGCAGTCCACGCACTCATCGGGATGGATGTAGAGCATGCGGGCGCCCTCGTAGATGCAATCGACCGGGCATTCCTCGATACAGGCCTTGTCCTTGATGTCGACGCAGGCTTCGGTGATCACGTAGGTCACGAAGGTTCTCCTCGATGGGCGCTTGGTTGAGTCGGCAGAGGCACATTATCCGATGCACCGGAAATCGTAGACCGGGCGGGCTGGCGATCGGCCGGCTGTGCGGCGCCGACGCCCAGGGCGAACAGGAAAACCAGGAACAGGCTGCCGCCCAGGTAGACCGTCATCGGGCCACCGGGGGCGATGAAGCTGCCCGGCGGCCCGATGACGGTCAACAGCTGCACCAGTTGCTCGACGGCGAACGCGGCCGCGATCAGCGCGAGCCAATACGGGAACCTCCCGTTGCGCGCCGCCCAGATGACCGGACCGGCCAGCATCAGCGCCGGGACGCTCAGCAGCGGTGAGAACATCGCCGCGATGTCGCTCAGCACCCGGGCGGTCGCCGGATCGAGGCTGGACGCGTGCAGTGCCATCCCCGACGTCAGCCAGAGCTGGATGCCGACATGGGCCACCAGGACCGCGGCCCCGATGGTGAAGATACGTCCGGCCGGCCCGTCGATACGTTCCCGCGCGTAACCGACCACCACGGCCAGGGCCAGCAATGCCGCGGCCGCCAGCAGTGCGCGCAACCGGATCATGCCGGCATGGGCGCTGATGTGCTCGACCACCTCTGCGCCGGAGCGTTCGATACCGGGCCCCAGCGGCACGACCACCACCGCAAGGACCGAAAGCACCGCGAACGCGATCGCCGCGGCCAGCGGCGCCCTCCTGAGCATAGGTGGCAGTATGCCGCCTCCGCCGCCGGCGAGACGTGAGGCTCAGGCTGCCCGCGTCGAATAGGTGGTTGTGCGCTGGCGGGCCGGACGGCCGATGCCCGCGGCGATGGCCACCAGTTCGGCGACGGTCTTCGACGACCCGTACTGGGAGCCCGCCATCCGGGAGATGGTCTCCTCCATCAGGGTTCCGCCGAGGTCGTTGGCGCCACCGTTGAGCATCACCTGGCTGCGCTCCGCGCCGAGCTTGACCCAGCTGGTCTGAATCTGGGAGATCCGGCCGTGCAGCATGATCCGGGCGAGGGCGTGCACCGCGCGGTTGTCCCGGTGGGTCGGACCCGGACGGGCGGCCCCCGCCAGATACAGCGGCGACGACTGATGAACGAACGGCAGCGGGACGAACTCGGTGAAACCGCCTGTGTCGTCCTGGATTCCGCGCAGCACGTTGAGGTGGGCCACCCAGTGCGCCGGGGTGTCAACGTGGCCGTACATCATCGTCGAACTCGACCGCAGGCCGACCTGGTGCGCGGTGGTGACGATCTCCACCCACAGCGCGGTGGGCAACTTGCCCTTGGTCAGCACCCAGCGGACTTCGTCGTCGAGGATTTCCGCCGCGGTGCCGGGGATGGTGTCCAGACCGGCCTCCCGCAGGCCGGTCAGCCAGTCCCGAATACTGTTGCCGCTCTTGGTGACTCCGTTGGCGATCTCCATCGGGGAGAACGCGTGCACGTGCATCGACGGCACCGCCTCCTTGACCGCCCGCACCAGGTCGGAGTAGGCGGTCACCGGGAGGTCGGGGTCGATCCCGCCCTGCATGCACACCTCGGTGGCGCCGGCGACGTGCGCCTCCCAAGCACGTTCAGCCACGTCCCGGGTGGACAGCGAGAAGGCGTCCGCATCCCCCTTGCGTTGGGCGAAGGCACAGAACCGGCAACCGGTGTAACAGATGTTGGTGAAGTTGATGTTCCGGTTCACCACGAACGTCACATCGTCGCCGACCACATCGCGGCGAAGCGAATCCGCCAGCGCCGCAACGGCATCCAGCGCCGGTCCATCGGCAGTGGCCAGGGCCAGGTACTCGGCGTCGCTGCATCCACCCGGTTCGCGTTCGGCCGAGCGCAACGCGGCGAAGACGTCGGTGTCGATGCGCTCGGGTGCGCGCGCGGACAACTCGCCGACGCGGTCGCGGATGGAGTCCCAGTCCCCGAAAGCGCTGCCGAGGTCGCTGCGGGTGTCGGCGCGGCGGCCTTCGGCGTCGATCGCGGTGGCCAGATCCGTCCGGCCGAGTGACTCGGCGGCTTCGTCGGGCTCCTGCCAGGGTCGGCCGACGGGCGTGACATCGCGCGCCAACCCGGAGGCGGGGTCGGCCAGGGCGGCGACGTGACCGGCCACCCGGGGATCGATCCAGCCGGCCGGGGCCTGCACGTACCCGGGCTGCGCGGTGAGCCGTTGCACCAGGTCGAACCCGCCCTCTTCGGTGACGGCCGCCAGATCCTCCAGCGCAGGCCAGGGACGTTCGGGGTTGACGTGATCGGGAGTCAGCGGCGAGACGCCACCCCAGTCGTCGACGCCGGCGCCGAGCAGCGCCAGGCACTCCCCCGGCGACACCAGGTTGGGAGGCGCCTGGATTCGCATCTGCGGCCCCAGCACCAGCCGGGCGACGGCGACGGTGGCCAGGAACTCATCGAATCCCGCGTCCGGGACCGTCGCCATCGCGGTGCGTTCCTTGGCCCGGAAATTCTGCACGATGACTTCCTGGACGTGGCCGAACTCCTTGTGCACCTTGCGGATCGCGTGCAGGGTGTCGGCGCGCTCGGCCGGCGTTTCCCCGATGCCGACCAGCAGGCCGGTGGTGAACGGGATGGACAGCCGTCCCGCGTCGGTCAGGGTGCGCAACCGCACGGCCGGGTCTTTGTCGGGGCTGCCGTAGTGCGCCAGTCCGCGCGTCTCGAAGAGACGGCGCGACGTGGTCTCCAGCATCATCCCCATCGAGGGCGCCACCGGCCTGAGCCGGGACAGTTCGGCCCAACTCATCACCCCGGGATTGAGGTGCGGCAGCAGGCCGGTCTCCTCGAGCACCCGGATCGCGCACGCCCGCACATAGTCCAGGGTGGAGTCGTAGCCGCGCTCACCGAGCCACTCCCGCGCTTCGGGCCAGCGGGCCTCGGGTCGGTCGCCCAGGGTGAACAGCGCCTCTTTGCAGCCATGGCGAGCACCCCGCCGGGCGATGTCGACGACCTCGTCGGGCTCCAGATACATCCCGCGGCCCTCGGCGCGAAGCCTGCCGGGCACCGTGACGAAGGTGCAGTAGTGGCAGGTGTCCCGGCACAGCCGGGTTACCGGGATGAACACCTTGCGGGAATAGGACACCGGTAGCCGCCCGCGCGCGCCACGCCGCCCCGCCGAGATCAGGCCGGCGTCGCGGACCCGCGCCGCACTGGCGCACAGATCGGCGAGTTCCGGGCCCCGGGCCGTCATGGCCAGGGCCGCCTCGTCGACATTGAGTGCCACACCATCGCGAGCCCGGCGCAGCACCCGGCGCAGCGCCGTCGAGGTCATGGTCACCACAGTAGTATCAAGGCCCCGAGTATCAACGCCCCGAGTCTCAGCGGCCCGCCAGTACCAGCGGCCCGCCGGACGCCGGTCGCCCGGCCGAGGACGGTCAGCGCATCCTGCGCAGCAGCATCGCGGCCGGCAGGGCGCCGAGGACGATGAACAGCAGCACCGAGAGGGCCATGATCCCGGGGCCGCCGAAGACGACGTCGCCGCCGGGTCCGCCGAGCGACAACACCGCGACCGTGCCCAGCCAGGTCCACAGCGGCAGTGCGACGAACCTGCGTGACGTCGTCCAGTGACAGGCCGCCCACACCAACGCGGCATTGAGCAGTCCGCTGAGCGCGGCGCTGATCGGGAACGGCACCGGGCCCAGGTGCGACGGCAGCAGGAACGCTCCGCCCAGCGCCGAGAGCACCCCGTCGAGGGCCAGCACCGCCAACACGACGGGGGACATCGGGTGATCCATCAGATCAGGTTCAGGCCCGCGAGCAGATCGTGCTCCCGGCCGTCTTCGGCCGGCTCACCCGGCTGTCCCGACACCAGCACGTAGTGTTCCGCGGCCAGTACCGGGACGATGATCCTGTTGGACAGTGTGAAAACCCGGCCGGTGGGGCCCAACTCCATCTGGGTCGCGTGCGCGGCGATGGCGGCGACCTTGTCGGCCAGGTGCTCGGGCGCCTCGACGACGGTGGTGATCCGGTCCTCGTCGAAGCCGAACGACGGATCCTCGGCGGGCCAGATCCAGTCGGGCCGCACGTCCTCGGCTGTCAGCGACTGCAGCCCGTCCCGGAATGCGTTGAGCGACACAACGGTCCAGTAGAACTTCGGCACCTGCCAGCGTTCGGCCGCCGCGGACACCGCCGCGGTGGTCGCGCGGTGCGCCTGAATGTGATCCGGGTGGCCGTAGCCGCCGTCGGGGTCATAGGTCACCACGACGTGTGGTCGCAGTTCGGCGATCACGTCGGCGAGTTGAGCCACGACGCACTCGAAGTCCGCGTCGGCGAACCGGGTGCGCCGCCGCGCCGGCGCGCCCACCATGCCCGAGTCCCGCCAGCATCCGGCGCCGCCGAGGAAGCGGGGGCCCGCCACCCCCAGGTGCCGCAGGGCGGCGGTGAGCTCGCCGATGCGGTACCCGCCGAGCTGGTCGGCGCGATCGGCCGCGAGTTGCGCCCAGCGGTCACCGATGACCTCACCCTCCTCACCGAGGGTGCACGTCACCACGCAGACCTCGGCTCCGGCCGCGGCGTAGCGCGCCACCGTGACGCCGTTGTTGATGGTCTCGTCGTCGGGGTGAGCGTGGACGAACAACATTCGCGGGGTATCGGAAATGAGCACTCCTCAGGGCGTGGTCTTGAGCCAGCGGCCCGCGTCGCCGACGATACCCGTCGGTATCGCGCCGGTCAGACTGACATTCCGGACATTCGGCCCGGCGGCCACGATCGTGGTGTCCTGCATGATCGGCAGTACCGTGGCCATCGCCCACAGCCGTGGTTCCACCGCGGCGATCACGTCGCTGATCCCGAGGGTTCCCGTCAGCGCGCCGTCGATCATCGGCTGGATGGCCGGGTCGCAGATGCCGGTGAGATTCGACGGCGCGCGAACCAGCGGGCTGGGCTGTGGTGACCGTGTGGTGGTGGTCGGCGCCGGCGTATCCGGCGCCTCCGAAGCCGCCGCCGCGGTGGGGGTCTCACCGCCGGACAACGGCGCGGCTTCCAGTGCCGGACAGCCGAAGCGCGATGCCAGCAGCGTCGCCAGGTCACCCCCGGCGGAACGCCAGCCGACGATGGCGTCGACGCGGTTCTTCAGCAGCGCGGCGCCGTAGAGCACCGGAGGATCCAGCGCCAGCACGCTCGCGGCGATTCCGGCGCCGCGCAACTGGTCGGCCGCGGTATTGGCGACCGCCACCGCGGTGGGGTCGTTGGCCGCCGCGCCGATCACCAATGCCATCTGCTGGCCATCGCGGCTGATTCGCCCGCGGGCGGCTTCCAACTGCGCGGGCGCCGCTGAGTCGACGGCGCCCCGCTCGACCTGGTAGCCGGCCTCGGTGAACAGTTCCAGCGCCCGGTCGGGGCCCAGTGGCGCGGGCGCGGTGGCAACATAGCCGGGATCGCTCGGGGAGCGCACCAACGCCTGATCCAAGGTGACCGAGTTGTCACTGCCCGCCCCCACGGCGGCGAGCAGGTCGACGTCCAGCAGTCCCAGAACAGCTTGGCGCACACGGGGATCCGCCAGTCTGGGCTGCTGGGCCCGCAGCATGATCTGCATCACCCGTGGAGTCATCAGCCGGGCGGTGCGCACATCGGGGATCGCCGAGAGTTGGGCGAACGCCGCGGCTCCTCCGTGCACCTGCGCCACCTGGGTGTCGCCGTTGCGGATCGAATCGGCCAGCGCCGCCGGAACCCCGGCCCGGCGGAACAGGATCTGGTCGGGCGTGGCGGGCGGACCCCAGAACCGGTCGTTGCGGGCCAGCAGGATCTCGTCGCGCTGCGGGTCGATGGTGTCCACCCGGAACTGACCGCCGGTCACCGGCAACGCCTGGTTCATCCCGGCGGGGAAGCCGCCGGGGACGTCCTTGACGATGTGCGCCGGCAGCAGGTGGTTGAACAGTTCCCGCCAGGCCGGATACGGCCGGGAGAACGCGACGACGGCGGTCTTGCCGCCGTCCAGCGACTGCACCCCGGTGATCAGGTCGTAGCCGGCCGGATCGACGACGCCGGGATGGCTGACCATCTGGCGCCACTGGTACCAGAAGTCGTCGGCGGCGATCGGAGCGTTGTCGGTCCAGGCCGCCTCGGGCCGGATCTTGTAGGTGACGGTGAACGGGCTGTCGCCGGTGACCCGGGCCGAGACCAACAGGCTCGGGTCCATCTCCCAGCGGGAACCGGTCGGCGCGGCCGGGTCGGGGACCGGCCGGAACGAACTCGGCAGCACCAGCGCACTGATGGCGGCATTGACCGGCGACTGGTCGCTGAGCAGGTGCGGGTTGAACCCGGCGCCGATCGAGTCGATCGCCACGATGATCTGGGAGACCTCGGAGGCCGGCGCCGCGGACTGCGAGGTCTGCGTGCTCTGCGGCGCCGGCGGCGGGTCGGCGGCACAACCGCCGGCGAGGACCAGCGCCGTCACGCAAGCCGCGGCGAACGGCTTGGGTGATCGGGTCGGCACGCCTATCAGCGTATCGACCGGTTGGTCCCGCGCCGGTCAACCGCAGCCGGGTCAGGCCTTCTGCGCCTTGGCCCGGGAACGGCTGCGGGCCCGGCTGGTGGCGTCCAACTCGACCTTGCGCACCCGCACGATCTCCGGGGTCACCTCGACGCACTCGTCGACGGCGCAGAACTCCATGGCCTGCTCGAGGTCGAGTTCCAGCGGCCGGGCCAGGGTCTCCATCACGTCGGCGGTGGAGGAACGCATGTTGGTCAGCTTCTTCTCCCGGGTGACGTTGACGTCGAGGTCCTCGGCCCGCGGGTTGATGCCCACGACGTGGCCCTCGTAGGTGTCGTCGCCGGGTTCGACGAAGAAGGTGCCGCGGTCGGCGAGTTGGATCATCGCGAACGGCGTGACCGATCCGGCCCGGTCGCTGACCAGCGATCCGGTGTGCCGGGCGCGGATCTCCCCGGCCCAGGGCCGGTAGCCGTCGAACACCGCGTTGGCGATCCCGGTGCCGCGGGTCAGCGTCAGGAAGTCGGTCCGGAAGCCGATCAGCCCGCGGGACGGGACGACGAAGTCCATCCGCACCCACCCGGCGGCGTGGTTGGTCATCTGCTCCATCCGACCCTTGCGGTTGGCCATCAACTGGGTGATGGCCCCGACGAACTCCTCCGGGCAGTCGATGGTCATCGCCTCGAACGGCTCGTGCAGCTTGCCGTCGATGGTGCGGGTGACCACCTGCGGCTTGCCGACGGTGAGCTCGAAACCCTCCCGGCGCATCTGCTCGACGAGCACGGCGAGCGCCAATTCGCCGCGGCCCTGCACCTCCCAGGCGTCCGGGCGGCCGATGTCGACCACCCGGATCGAGACGTTGCCCACGAGCTCGGAGTCCAAGCGGGACTTGACCATTCGCGCGGTCAGCTTGTGCCCGGAGACCTTGCCGGCCAGCGGCGAGGTGTTGGTGCCGATGGTCACCGAGATGGCCGGCTCATCGACGGTGATGCGCGGCAGGGCGTGCGCGTGGTCGGGGTCGGCCAGGGTGTCGCCGATCATGATCTCCGGCATGCCGGCGACGGCGACGATGTCCCCGGCGACGGCCTCCTCGGTCGGGTTGCGCTCGACGCCGACGGTGCTGAGCAGTTCGGTGATCTTGCCGTTGGCGATCACCGGGACTCCGTCGACCTCGCGCATCCAGGCCACCTGCTGGCCCTTGCGCAGCTTTCCGTTGTAGATCCGGATCAGCGCAAGCCGGCCCAGGAACGCCGAGGCGTCGAGGTTGGTGACCAGCGCCTGCAGTGGCGCCTCCGGGTCGCCCTTCGGCGGCGGGATGTGTTCGAGCAGAACGTCGAACAGCGCGTCGAGGTTCTCCCCCTCCGGGTTCTCCCCGTTGGCTGGCTCGGTGGTGCTCGCGATGCCCGCGCGGCCCGAGGCGTACAGCGTGGGCAGTCCCAGTGCCTCCTCGGCGGCCTTCTGTGCCTCCTCGTCGAGGTCGGACGCGACGTCGAGCAGCAGGTCGTGGCTCTCGGAGACGACCTCGGCGATGCGGGCGTCGGGCCGGTCGGTCTTGTTGACCACCAGGATCACCGGCAGATGCGCCGACAGCGCCTTGCGCAGCACGAACCGGGTCTGCGGCAGCGGGCCTTCGGAGGCGTCGACCAGCAGCAGCACCCCGTCGACCATGGACAGGCCGCGTTCGACCTCGCCCCCGAAGTCGGCGTGGCCGGGGGTGTCGATGACGTTGATCACCGTCATCCCGCCGTCGGCGTGACGGCGGTGCACCGCGGTGTTCTTGGCCAGGATCGTGATGCCCTTTTCCTTCTCCAGGTCCCCGGAGTCCATCAGTCGTTCGACGGCGTCGTCGCCCCGGTGGCTCAGCGCTCCGGACTGCCGCAGCATGGCGTCGACCAGTGTGGTCTTGCCGTGGTCGACGTGGGCCACGATGGCGACGTTGCGGAAGTCGTGCTTGGTTGCGGGGCTAGTCACGCTGCAGATTGTCGCAGTGCGACACCCCGTCGGCGAAAACGCCCGGTCGGAGGCGATGCCGGTCCGGCGCTATCGGGAGCCGGCATCGGCGAGCCGGGCACGCAGTGCCGGCAGCCAGGCCCGGTCGGCGGGCACCCAGGGCAGGTCGTCGAGGTCGGCGCGGCCGACCCAGCGCAGCGCGGCGTGGTCGTGTGGGTGCAACTCTCCCCCGGTCACCCTGACCTCGTAGGCCCGCAGGAGCACCTCGCCCGAGGGGACATCGCCGCCGAGTCGTTCGCCGACTTCGACCTCCGCACCCAGTTCCTCGCGAAGTTCACGCGCCAGGGCCTGGCTCTCGGTCTCCCCCGGCGCCACCTTGCCGCCCGGCAACTCCCACAGGCCGGCCAGCCCCGGCGGCCGCTGCCGCTGCGCCACCAGCAGAGCGCCGTCGGCGATCAGCGCCCCGGCGACCACTATCTGCATGGCCTGTGACGGTATACCGCCGCTGTGAGTGCAGCACCACGCAGACGTTGTTCGAGTAAACGTCTGCGTGACGCTGCACTCAACGGGTAAGCAAGAGCAATGGTGCTCAGCGATGAAGAAGTGGACGCCGCGGCGGCGACGTTGAACGGATGGCAGCGGGCCGACGGGGCGCTGCGCCGGTCGGTGACGTTCCCGTCCTTCCCGGACGGCATCGAGGCGGTCCGCCGGGTGGCCGAGCACGCCGAGCGCGCCGATCATCATCCCGACATCGACATCCGCTGGCGCACCGTGACTTTCGCGCTGGTCACGCACTCCGAGGGCGGCATCACCGACAAGGATGTGCAGATGGCACGGGAACTCGATCGGGTTCTCGCAGTCCCGTGACCGCTATCCAGCCCAGCGTCACGCAGGTGGCGACGACGTAGACCAGGCCCGCCCAGGCCAGGTACCAGGGCCGGCTGATCTCCCAGATGGTGGGCTGGGCGAAGCTCAGCAGCCAGGGCACGCCGACCATCGTCAGCGCCAGCCACCCCCAGCCCAGCGGCCGCGCGCCGGGACGGCCGCGCCACGGCCCGTCGAACAGCCAGATCATCAGCGGCACCAGCCAGACCCAGTGGTGGGTCCAGGAGATCGGCGAGATCAGCAGCCCGAAGAGTTCGACGACCAGCAGAGATCCCAGCCGATCGCGCGGGCCCGGCTGCCGCCCCAGGGCGCGCCAGGCCGACACCGCCAGCAGGGCGGTCAGCGCGAACGCGGCCAGCAGGAGCGGCCCGTAGCCGGGGTCGTGGCCGAGGATCCGGGCGATCGCGCCGCGCCAGGACTGGTTGAAGGAGGTGCCGATCGGGCCCACCCGGCCGGCGTCGCCCAGCAGGTCGGTGAAGTAGTAGCGGGCCTGACTGCCGATCAGCGCAAAGGACAGGCCGACCGTGGCGGCGAACACGATCGCGGAGAAGGCCGCCGCGGCCCAGCGGCGCATTCCGGCCAGGTACACCCCGGCGATGGCGGGGGTCAGTTTGATTCCGGCGGCCAGCCCGACGAGCAGCCCGGAGAGCCACCAGCGGGTGCTGTAGGCCGCCGCGAGCACCGCCAGAACCAGGACCACGTTGATCTGGCCGTAGTCGAAGGTGCTGCGCATCGGCTCCGTCCAGATGGCGACGGCCGTCCACACCATCGCGGTGCGGTGTCCCCCCGCGGCCTGCCCGAGCCCGATCAGCCGCTGGCTGACCCGCACCACGCCGTAGAGAGCCGCGACGGCGCCGAGTTGCCAGCACAGCGCCACCAGGCCGAACGGCAGCCTGGACAGCGGATAGAGGACCAGCGCGGCGAACGGCGGGTAGGTGAACGGCAACGGGAAGTCCGGCGTCTGGTCGGCGTAGACGTAGGAGTACAGCGTCCCGGGCTGGTCCAGGGCGGCCGCGCCACCGAGATAGACGTGCAGATCGACGAAGTTCGCCCCGTTGGGCGCCAGGTACGTCCAGGCCAGCCGGGCAACGATGCTGGCGGTCAGCAGCACGGGTGCGAACTGGGCGACCCGCGCCAGCCGGCCGGTTGCGGCCAACTCTGCCGGCGCGACGGTCATCCCGCGACTCTAACGGCGGTCACCGGTGGCCATCGCTCCCGTAACAGTTGAATAACCGGCACACGTGTCACTTGAGTAACTTCAGCAACGGGATACCTTCGGTTCCAGGACCTGCAACCGAGGGAGTGGATTCACATGTCACGTTTCGCAAAGCTGTTGGCTGCCAACGCAATTGCCGTCGGCGGGCTGTGCTCGGCCGCGATCGCGCTGAGCGCCTCCGCGGCCGCCGACCCGGTTGCGCCGCCGGCCGTCCCCGGGGTTCCGGCGCTGAACATGATCCAGCAGTTCGCCACCAACCCGGCCAGCGTCGGCGCGGTGCTGCAGACCGCGGCCACCGCCCTCAACGGCGCGTCGACCCTGGTGGGCGCGCCCGCTCCCAACACCCTGCCGGTCTCACCGATCGAGGGCGTTCCGGGCTACCCGGCCCCGGCCGCGCCGTACATCCCGGCGCCCGCGCCGATCCCGGCCGCACCGGCCCCCGGCCCCGCCCAGTTGGTCGGTCCGCTGCTCAACCAGCTCGGGGTTCCGGCCAACCTGGTCGGACTGGCGCCCGCCGGCCTGCCGCTGGTCAGCCCTCCCCAGCAGATCGCCCCGGTGGCCGCGCCGCTGCCGGTCGCGCCGGTCGCGCCGGTCGCCCCGGTGGTCCCGGTGGCCCCGGTGGCGCCGGCCATCCCGGTCGGCCCGAACCCGCTGCTCAACGCCCTTCCCTGACGCCCCGCCCGACTGACTGCGCGAACGACCCAAAGGGAGCATGCCGTGCCGAACATCGCCAAACTGGCCACCGGTCTGACGGCCATCGCCCTGGCAGTGGCCACCAGCCCGATCGCGGCGGCGGACCCAACCATCCCTCTGGACCCGGGCCAGCTGCCCGGACTGCAGGCCGTCCAGAGCCTCAGTCCGGTGGTTCAGCAGGCGGCGGCCGATCCGGGTTCGGCCCAGCAACTGCTGCTCGCGGCGGCCTCCCAGCTGGCCGGCAACGCCGCCACGCCGGAGGGTTCGCTGTCGCTGGCGCAGGCGGTCAGCAGGTTCGTCCAGGAAGGCGGTGCCGCCGGGCCGCTCGGCCCTCCCGCGGCGGCGGTGACCCAGCAGGCCGGACCCGCCCACGGCGCCGCCCCGCTGCTCACCCCCGGCCCGGGCAACGGCCCGATCCCGCTGGTGCAGCACGTTCCGGCGCCCGGAGCGGTGCCCGGGACCGAGGCGCACCTGCCGACCGGGGTGAACCCGGAGCGTGCCGCCGGGCCCGCGCCGGAGGTTCCGGTGCTGGTTCCCCCGCCCGCGGCGGCCGCGGCGGCGCCGGCCCAGGCCGGGTCAGCCCCGGCGCCCGCCCCCGCGGCGCAGACGCCCTACGACCCGGCCGTCCCGCCGACGCAGGACTTCATGTATCCCTCGCTGAGCAACGGATGCCTGAAGGACGGCGGCAATGTGATCGCGACCGCGATCGCGGTGGCCGGTCCGGCCAAGATTCCCGCCCCGGGCCCCGCCGCCGGCCAGATGGCCTACGTGTTCACCGCGGTGGGCACTCCGGCGCCGGCCGCCGAGCAGAAGCTGCCGCTCAACGTCACCTGGGTCAACCTGACCACCGGACGGTCCGGGAGCGCCACGCTGAAGCCCAACCCGGCGATCAACCCGCAGGGGCCCACGACGCTGACCGCCATCGTCGACACCGGACCGGGCAGCATCATGTCGACGATCTTCGGACAGGTGACCACGCTGGACAAGCAGTGCACCTTCATGCCGACCATCGGCTCATCCGTCGTGCCGTGAACCGGCCACCGGGTGATCACCCACACCCGGGAGCCTCTCAAGCCTGGCGAGTCGCGAGCGCGCAGGCCATCTGGGCGTCGTTGGCCTCGCTGTTCAATCCGGCCACATTCGAATTCAGCGAGTCGCCCCCGCCGTGCAATCCCATGACGACGAGGAGTTTGGTGGCGCGCAGGGACCAGGCCCGCATCGGGTTGGACACCTCGACGGGCAGACCCGGCGTGCCCGCGGCACTCATCGCCGCGGCGGCGGCCTGCCGCAGCGCGGTGCGACCCGCGACGTTGGACCGCCCCACCTGCGGGTCCCGATAGTCGACCAGGTTGCCGTTGCCGGCGGTGGCGTAGGCGAAGTCCTCGTAGTTGACGGCGGCCACGTCGAGCGCGACGTTGAACAGCTTGCAGGCGTCGGCCACCGAACCGCCGGAGGGGGCAGCCTGCTGCTGCGGCGCGGGGGCGGTGGCCGCCTGCGCGGGAACGGCCGGAACAGGTTGCGGGTCAGCGGGATTCACCGGTTCGGCCGCGCAGTGCGGGGCGCACAACGCGGCACAGGCCCACATCGACACGCCGACCGTCATCAGGGCGCGGTTCATCGTCGTCCTCTCGCCGAGCGCTTTGATCCGGGCCGAGACTACCGCGACGTCGCCGCGGAGCAAACCCGGCCGACGGCCGGTGAACCGCTCGTCCGAGAGACGGCATCCGCCGTTCACGGTAGGTTCTCCGGCCGTACACCTTCGCCGTCGACAGTGCGCGGGGCCGGTCCCGCTGACCGGTCCGAACCTCGTCCACGCCACCCCGATCGGAAACCATTAGGCTGGATTTCGGCGGAACACCAGCGGCAATGGAGTCAACCAGGAGCAGGGTGGAATCACTGGAGACGTTGGACTCGTTGATGCTGGCCGGCGAAACGCTCGGCAGCGCAATGCATGTCGGTGTCGTGCTGGTCCTCTCGCCCCCGGCCGAGGCGGCCGGCGCCGGCTCGCGTGCCTACGTCGACAAGCTGTACGAAGAGGGCCTGATCACCGATCGGAAGGTCGACGCCCGGCTGCGTCGGCATCCGCACCGCGGCGCCGACACCGGCGGGGTGTGGAAGTGGCGCGAAGTCCCCGAGATCGACCTGCGCGCCCACGTGCACCGGGTGACGCTGACGCCCGGGTCAGGACCCGCCGACCTCTGGGAGATGGTGTCTGAACTGCACGGCGGACGTCTGGACATGTCGGTGCCGATGTGGACCAGCTACCTCATCGACGGCCTGCCCGACGGCCGCTTCGCCCTCTACATCAAAATCCACCACACGATCATCGACGGCGTCGCCGGCCTCCGCATGATCAGCGACTCGCTGAGCCCGGACCCCGACCGGCGCTCGATGCCGCCCTTCTACGCCGAGAAGAAGCCGGCGGAAGCCGCCGAGGGGCGGTCGCGGTCGGCCGGCCGTCCGGCGCTGCCCGGACCGTTCCGGGCGTTGCGCGCCGTCGCCGACGCCGCCGCGGCCGGTCTGGACCTCACCCGCCGGGTGGCGGCCGCCGAATTGGCCAACATCATCGGCAGTCTGGTCACCGATGCGGTCGTCCCACCCTTCGACGCGCCCCAGACCCGCTTCAACGCCAGACTGGGGCCGCGTCGCGCGGCGGCCGGGACCAGCCTGGACCGCGCGCGCATCCGGGCCGTCCAGGATGCCGCCGGAGCGACCGCGAACGACGTGGTCACCACGCTGATCGCCGGCGCCCTGCGGGCCTGGCTGCTGGAGCGTCACCAGTTGCCCGACCGCACCCTGGTCGCGATGTGCCCGGTCTCGGTGCGCGACCGCGACGGCGGGGTGCGGGATTCCGGCGGCGGCAACAAGTTCGGCCTGGGTCTGTGCCCGCTGGGCACAGATATCGACGACGCCGGCGAACGACTGGCGTTCGTTCATCTGGCGATGACCAACATCAAGAAACAGGTGGGCACCCACGGGTCCGACGCGATGCTGGCCGTGATGGGCCCGGCGATCGGATCGACTGTGGTCATACCGCTGCTGCCGTTCGGCACGCTGCTGCCGCCGAGTTGCAACCTGGCGATCTCCAGCGTGCCCGGACCCCGCGAGGAGATGTACTACAACGGGGCCCACCTCGACGAGATCTACCCGGTCTCATCGGTTTTCGACGGGATGGGCCTCAACGTCACGGTGTGCGGCTATGCCGGCCGCATCGCGGTCGGCTACGTCACCGACGCCGACGTGATGCCCCGCGTCGCCGAACTGATCCCGCTCACCGAACGGGCTCTGACCGAACTCGAGGCGGCGGTGGGCATCACCCCCGACTCGTCCTCGGCCTAGTACGCCATGAACAAGATGTGCTCGCGCTCGTAGTGCATGCCGGGGTGCGCCTCGGCGAGGTGGGCCTGCGCGAGTTCGACCAGTTCGTCTTCGTCCTTGCCCTGGATCGCCTCGCCACACGGGCAGTTCAGATGGGTCTTCATGGTTGTCTCCTAGGCCTTGGCCGCTGCGGTGCCCGACTGCCCCGGTTCGGCCTTCGCTGCCGCTTTCATCTTCTTCTTGTACGCCCGAACCTGCTCCAGCGAGCCCCTGTCCACCACATCGGCGATCGACATGTGGGTCCCGGCCTTGCCGTAGTCGCCGGCCGCGGCCCGCCAGTTCCGTGGTGTCACCCCGTACTGCTTGCCCAGCAGTGCCAGGAAGATCTTCGCTTTCTGCTCACCGAACCCGGGCAGTGCCTTCAGCCGACGCAACACCTCGGGCCCGTCCGGGTCGCCGTCGGTCCACAGCGCGGCGGCGTTCCCGCCGTAGTTGTCGACGACGTCGCGGGCGAGGTCCTGGACCCGCTTGGCCATCGAACCCGGAAACCGATGCACCGCAGGCTTTTCGGAGAACGCCGCGGCAAACTTCCCCGGGTCGCAGTCGGCGATCAGCCGGGCGTCGATCCCGCCGAGACGGTCGGCGATCTTGCGCGGCCCGGCGAAGGCGAGCTCCATCGGAATCTGCTGGTCCAGCAGCATCCCGACCAAAAGGGCGAACGGATCCTCCGACAGCAGGGTGTCCGCCGCCGGATCCTGGGTCAGCTGCAGTGGGGCCATGACCACGAGTTTAAGCCAGTCCCGCCCCCCGGCCGAAGCACTGGGCCGGGTGCTATCCGCCGCTCTTTCGGCGGAAGCTGCGGCGCTGCTCGGCCGGGCCGTGGGCATGGGACTGTCTGTTGCCCGCGTCCGTGTGGGCGGCGCCGCCGGCGGCGTTCGCCTTCTTGCGCTCGAGCGCCTCGCGGAACTTGCGCTTGGTCTCGTCCGCGGGATCGGCGGGATCGGATCGGGCCTCGGCCATCATGGCAGATTAGCCCAACCCCCGGAGCGGTCAGCGCATGCCGGGCGGCATCCCGTAAAGGTGGCTGATCGGGAGCCGCATCAGCACCCTCCGGTCCACGACCATCGCCTGGCGGTAGTCGTCCCAGTCCGGGTGCTCCCCGGCGATCCTGCGGTAGAGGTTCACCAGCGACTCGACGGTGTCGTCGTCCGGCGCGGCGGCCGGCGGGCTGAGCACGGCGGTGCCCTCGGCGACGGCGTAGGACCAGCCGTCGTCGGAACTGACCAGCAGCGACGCTCTCGGATCGCGGCGCAGGTTGCGGGTCTTGGCCCTGGGCTCGGTCACCGAGATCTCGATGGCCGGCACACGCGGGTCGAAGTGGTAGGTGACGTTGGACAACTGTGGGCGCCCGTCGCGTTTGATGGTCGCCAGCACACCGAGGGCATTGTCGGCGATCAGTGCCAGCAGTTTGTCGTCGAACACCTCACGGGCCATGTTCCCGAGCCTACGACCCGGGTAGGTTGGGCGCGATGAACCGCCCCCAAGGCTCCGCCGCGCTGACCGGCGTCTCCGAGACCGCGCTGATGACACTCAACGGCCGCGCTCATCAGGCCGGTCTTCCCGACGCGATCATCGACGACCCGATGGCCATCGAACTTCGCGATGCGTTCGCCCGGACCTACGGCGTCGACTACGACAAGTTCGGCCGGCGCGGCCAGGAGATGGCGCTGCGCTCACTGGCTGCCGACAAATGCACGATCGACTACCTGCTCACCCACCCGAAAGCCACCATCGTCGCGCTCGCCGAGGGATTCCAGACCAGCTTCTGGCGGCTGGACAAGGCCGTTCCGGACGCCCGGTTCCGCTGGGTGTCGGTTGACCTGCCGCCGGTGATCGGACTGCGCGAGAAACTGCTGCCCGCCAACCCGCGG
>NZ_JBBATF010000053.1:0-17459 GCF_040398885.1 Mycobacterium sp.
CGGCCGTTCGCTCGGGCGGCGACCGCGGGTGGCGGCCGGGCGGTCGGCGTGCCGGGGGCGGGCCGGGCGGGCGCCGGCCCGCTCGTCGACCGAACCGTTGCCGGCGAAGGCCGATGCCAGCTTGGTCGACAGCCCGGCCAGCCACCCGGGCCGCTGCTCATCCTCGGCGATCGCGGCCCGGGGGCGGCTGGGGCCCGACATCGCCGCATACCAGCGCACCAGACCGATCAGCAGCACCGCCGCCGAGGTGAACAACATCAGCGGAAAACGCTCGATCAGCGGATAACCGCAGGTGATGAGGATTTCCTTGAGGCCGCGGAAGGACGATTCGTGGAACAGGTAGTAACCCAGCGGCACGGCGACGAACAACAGCAAAGGAGGCTGGATGACCGCGGTGAAGATGCCCGCACGGCGCACCGCCAGCACCGCGGCGACACATCCCACGGCGTAGCAGGTGGCGAACACGCCGCCGAGTTCCTGGTGTCCCAGGCCGGCCTCGATGCCCAGCCCGATCATGGTGGCGGTGACCGCGATCAGCACCGCAACCCACCATGAAACCCCGGTGGCGGCGAGTTTGGGGCGCACTCCGGCCACGGCCCTGCGCTGATCTGGCACCCCTAGACCGTACCGGTTCCCCCCCTGCCGGACCTGGCAGCGTGCGCTGGCGTGCCCGACGGAAAAATGCCGAGCCGGCTGTCCTTCTAGACTTGTGACCCTGTGAGCCTGAGTCTGGGAATCGTGGGTCTGCCCAACGTCGGAAAGTCGACGTTGTTCAACGCACTGACCCGCAACAATGTCCTGGCGGCGAACTACCCGTTCGCCACCATCGAACCCAACGAAGGTGTCGTCCCGCTGCCGGACCCGCGACTGGCCGAACTGGCGGAGATGTTCGGCTCCGAGCGGATCCTGCCCGCGCCGGTCACCTTCGTCGACATCGCCGGCATCGTCAAAGGCGCTTCGGAGGGGGCCGGGCTGGGCAACAAGTTTCTGGCCAACATCCGGGAGTGCGACGCGATCTGCCAGGTGGTCCGGGTGTTCGACGACGACGATGTCGTCCATGTCGACGGCAAGGTGGACCCCGGGTCCGACATCGAGGTCATCGAGACCGAACTGATCCTGGCCGACATGCAGACCTTGGAGAAGGCGCTCCCCCGTCTGGAGAAGGAAGCCCGAAACAACAAGGAGCGCAAGCCCGTCCACGAGGCGGCGGTCGCCGCGCAGGCTGTGCTCGATGCGGGCACCACGCTGTTCGCGGCGGGACCGAAGGTGGACACCGCGCTGCTGCGCGAGCTGAACCTGTTGACGCCCAAGCCCTTCCTCTATGTCTTCAACGCCGACGAATCGGTGTTGGGCGACGAGGCCAGGATCGCCGAGTTACGCGCGCTGGTGGCTCCGGCCGACGCGGTTTTCCTGGACGCCAAGATCGAGGCCGAACTCCAGGAACTCGACGACGAGTCGGCGGCCGAACTGCTGGAGTCGATCGGACAACACGAGCGCGGCCTCGATGCGCTGGCGCGCGCCGGTTTTCACACCCTGAAGCTGCAGACGTATCTGACCGCCGGCCCGAAGGAGGCCCGGGCCTGGGTGATCCACCAGGGCGACACCGCGCCCAAGGCGGCGGGAGTGATCCACACCGATTTCGAGAAGGGGTTCATCAAGGCCGAGGTGGTGTCGTTCGCGGACCTGGTGGCCGCAGGCTCGATGGCGGCGGCCAAGGCCGCGGGCAAGGTCCGCATCGAGGGCAAGGACTACGTCATGCAGGACGGCGACGTGGTCGAGTTCCGGTTCAACGTCTGAAGCCCTGCCTGAAGCCGCGCCGGTTCTTCAGGGGCTGACGAATCCGACGACCGCGTCGGTGAAGGCGTCGTTGTCGTCACCGGCGGCGGTGTGCCCGGCTTCGGACAGTTCAACGAACCGGGCGTGCGGCACCTTGGCAAGGAAGTCCTCGACCCCTTCGGGGCTGACCACATCGGAGAGCCTGCCGCGGATCAGCAGGATCGGAATCGTCAACTCCATTGCGGCCCGTTCGAGTTCGTCGATGTTCGCGAACGGGTCCCCGCCGTTGGCGGTCACGAAAGCCGGATCCCAGTGCCAGTGCCAGCGCCCCTGGTGGTGACGGAGGTTCTTGCGCAGCCCCTCGAGGTTGCGCGGACGGCGCCGGTGCGGAAGATAGGCGGCGATCGCGTCGGCGGCCTGCTCGAGGGTCTCGAAACCGTGCACGTGGCGGGTCATGAAGTCCCGGATGCGTTCGGTGCCCTCGTGCTCGAACCGCGGCACCACGTCCACCAGCACAAGTCCGGTGACCCGCTGCGGGCCCGCCCGGCGGGCCGCCAGGATCCCGGTCAGACCGCCCATGCTCGCGCCGACGATCACCACCGGACGGCCGATCTGCTCGAGCACCTCGGCGATGTCGCGCGCCAGTGCGTCGACGCTGTACTGACCGTCCGGCGCGCGATCGCTGTCGCCGTGGCCCCGCGCGTCGAGGGCGATCACGTGCAGGCCCCGGTCGGCCAGGGTCTGCCCGGTGTCCTTCCAGGAGAACCGGTTCTGGCCCCCGCCGTGCAGCATCAGCATCGTCGGGTGCCCGGAGTTTCGGCCCGCATCCGGGTTCCACTCGTCGCCGACCAGTCCCAGCCCCCCGTCCCCGCGGAACGTCTGCAGGGCAGAGCTCAACTGCGACTCCTCTCGCGGGTGTGCGGAGTACGTTACCGGGGTCGCCCACCGGTACCGTGACTACCCAGTGGGCGATCAGCCCGCATGGCCGCTGAGGAGCCGCGATGACGACCCGCGCCGCGATCGCCGGTTTGGCGATCCTGGCCGTGCTCACCGGCTGGCTGGGCTGGCGCGACATCGCGGTCCGCCGCGCCGAGAGCGTGCGCGAGCACGTTCTGGCGGCCGGCCGCGACGGGGCGCTGGCCCTGACCAATATCGACCATCGGCAGGTGGACGCCGACGTCCAGCGCGTCCTGGACACCTCGACGGGGGGATTGCGGGACGACTTCGCCAGCCGCGCGGAGTCTTTCAAGGATGCCGCCCGCAGGACGCAGTCGAAATCGGTCGGAACGGTCACCGAGGCCGCGGTGGAATCCGTCGACGGCGATCAGGGCCGGGTACTGGTGGCGCTGACCGTCATGACCTCCAACCGCGGGGAGCCCGAACGGCAACCCAAGCTCTGGCGCACCCGGGTGACTGTCAGCAGCGACGGCGGCCGATTCAAAGTCGCCGCAGTGGAATTCGTTCCGTGAGGCGGCTGCCGACGGCCCTGGCCGCCGCGATCCTCCTCGTCGTCAGCGCCCTGCTGTTCTGGGACGCCACGACGCGGCGGAGCGCCGGGCAGGCGGGGGCAGCGGCCCTGAGCGTCGCACGCGACTCCATCCCGGCGATCCTGAGCTACCAGCCCGGGACGGCCGAGCAGGATCTCACCTCCGCCGCCCGTGACCGGCTCGCCGGGAAGTTCCTCGAGGACTACATGCAGCTGATCACGACGGTGGTTGTGCCCGATGCGACCCGCAAGGGCGTCGCGGCGTCGGCGAAGGTGCCGGCGGCGGCGGTGGTGTCGGCCTCCGCCGGGCGCGCGGTCGTACTCGCCTACGTCGACCAGACCCTGACGGTCGGCGCCGCGCCGCCCGCCCATACCAAAAGCAGCGTCAGGGTCACCATGGACAAAGTCGACGGCAGGTGGATGATCTCCGGCTTCGATCAGGAGGTGCTCGGATGACGACCGAGCCACGGCGGATCGACGTCGCCGCGCCGACGGTGCGTCTGCGCGCTCTGGCCTGGGGGCCCGAAGATGGCCCAATCGCCTTGTGCCTGCACGGTTTTCCCGATACCGCATACGGATTCCGCAAGATCGCCGGGCATCTGGTGGACGACGGCTACCGGGTGATCGCCCCGTTCATGCGCGGCTACGCGCCTTCGTCGCGGCCGTCGGACCGCGCCTATCATCTCGGGGCGCTGATGGACGACGCCTTGCGGGTGCGGGCGGCGAGCAACCCGACCGAGTCCGACGTGGTCATCGGTCACGACTGGGGAGCCATCGCCGCGACGGGTCTGGCGGCGCTGCCGGACAGTCCCTTTCGCAAGGCGGTGGTGATGTCGGTGCCGCCGGCGGCGACCCTCCGGAAACGGCGTGCGGGAGTGCTGCGCCTGCTGCCACGCCAACTCCTGCGCAGTTGGTACATCAGTTATTTCCAGTTGCCCCTGGCCCCGGAGCGGTCCGGTCGCTGGATCGTGCCGCTGTTGTGGCGCCGGTGGTCACCGGGTTACGGCCCGGACGAGGATCTGCGCCATGTCGACGCCGCGATCGGGACCGCTGACCGCTGGCGCGCCGCGCTGGGCCCCTACCGGGCGACCATCCGCAATGACCGGCCACCGGCGCGATACGCCGATCTGCACCGGTGGTGGACACGGGCGCCGCGGATTCCTACGTTGTACCTGCACGGGGCCGACGACGGCTGCATGACAGCGGATTTCACGCGGTTTGTCCGGCCGGCCCTGCCGGCGGGCAGTGCGGTGGCCGTCGTCGACGGCGCCGGCCACTTCCTGCAACTCGAGCGGCCGGATGAGGTGGGCCGGCGGATCGTCGGGTTCCTCGGCGCGTGAGCCCGGGATGGGCGCGTGCGCCGCGGCTCGCGGCCGCCGACGCCCAGTTCCTGTGGCTGTCGGCGAAGGTGCCCAATGACCAGATGCTGGTCTACGTCTTCGACGGCGAACCCGATCTCGCCGCCGCGCTGGACGAGGTGCGGCGAAACGCCGAGGGCTGCGACGACCTGGGCCTGCGAGTCCGTGACGACAGGGTGTGGCGCTATCCGCGCTGGGTGCGCGGTCAGGTGGACCCCGCGCAGTTCGTGGTCCACGAGGCCGAGCCGTACCCGAGCGGTGGCTGGCGTGCCTGCCTGGGCGCGGTGGCCGCGATCGGCGGATTGGACGCGACTCGGATGGCCTGGCGAGTCCACGTCTTCCGGCCGGCTGTCGTGGTCGTGCAGATCTCCCATGCGCTGGGCGACGGGAGCCGTTCGGCGGCACTGGCCGCCGCTCTGCTGGGCCGGCCCGGCCCACTGCCGCCGGTCACCGCCGACCGCGGCCACCTGCTCCGGCGGGGGATTGCGGCGGCGCGGGCGCACCGGGACATGTTGCGCGACATCGAGGCCGGCGCGCTGGTGCCGCCGCCTGCCCCGCGCCCGGCGCGCAGTGTCAACGCCCGACCGGCGGGGAGGCAGGTGCTGCGTACGTTGGTGGTCGACCGGTCCCGACTGCACCGCCCGACGGTGACGGTAGCCGCGCTCTCGGCCGTCGCCGAGGCGCTGGGCGGGTATCTCGCCGACCGCGGGGAGGACATCAGCCGACTCGGCGCCGAAGTCCCGATCGCCGGCCCGTCGACGCCCGAGGGGTCTGGCCTGCCGGCGCGCAACAACTTCCGCAATGCCGGCGTCGGCCTGCACCCTGAACTGGACAGTCGGGGCCGCGCGGCGCGGATCGCCGCCGACCTGGACGCCGCACGTCGTCGCGCCGAGCACCCGGCAGCACGGGCCTCGGCAGCAGCCTTCGCCGCAGTGCCGGCCCCGGTTCTGCGTTGGGGGACAGGGCGATTCGATCCGGCCGCCACGTCAACGACGGTCTCGGGGAACACCGTCGTCTCCAGCGTCTACCGCGGGCCCGCCGATCTCACCTTCGGCGGGTGTCCGGTGGCTCTCACGGCGGGCTACCCGGCGCTCTCGCCGATGATGAGTCTCACTCACGGCGTGCATGGGATCGGCGAGGTGGTGGCCGTCAGCGTTCGCGCCGACCCCACCGTCGTCGACGTCGAGGAGTACCTCGACCGGCTGGCGGACGCGCTCGGCTGTCCACCGCAGAGGTGACGCCCCTGTGGTCCTACCGCCTGGATGCGGCGGCAGACCTCGCCGACGGCGCTGACGCCGCGCGCTTACCGTGCGGAGCGGCCGCTGCGCGGGCGGGAGCCGAATCGTCGGCCCTGCGGCCTGTGACAGCGCCGCGGACGGCTACCGCGTCGGCGTCGGGCTCGGAGGGCTCGGGCTCGGGGGCCACCTCGGCGACGGCCGCACCGCTCGGAGCCGGCACCGAGGTCGCGGTGTCAGGCACCTTGACCCCATTGATGTTGAAACCCGGTGTGGCCTTGGTGACGCTTGCCCCGGACGCGAACAGCGCCCCGGCGAGGGTCAGCGGGCCGGGTCCGGCGTCGACGGTGTTGTTGCTGCCGGCGAAACTGAACGCCGAGTTGGCAAACGCGGTCGGCACGTTTCCGGCAGTGACGGTGTTCACGTCGCCGAAGACGCTGCTGGCGCTGTTGAACACCCCGCTGGCCACGACGAGGTTGTTGATGTACCCCTCCGCCCCGCCCACGCCGAGTGCGCCGTTGAGGAAGCCGATGGCCTCGATGTCGTTGCCCACGCCGAGGTTCACCGCGATGTTCCCCGCGCCGAGCATGTCCTCGGTGGACACGTCCGGGTAGACGTAGAAGCCGCCGGCGTACGCGTAGGAATCCTTTGCCAGGGTCACGGCGAGGTTGGCGAAACCGCCCTTGGGGTCGCCGGCGTCGGCCTGGGCGTAGTCGGTGCCGTCGGTGCTGCTGCCGAGTGCGACCGCAGCGTTGAGGAAGCCGCCCAGGGTCTGGGCGAACGCGGTCTGGCCGGCGGCGACGGTGAGGTCCAACGCCCCGCCCGAACTCGCCTCCGCGTCCGTCCCGAAGGAGAACGCCGCACCGAACAGCCCTGCCCGGGCGATCGCACCGTCGCCCAGGCCGATGGCGAGGCCGAACAGCGAACTGGTGCATCCGGAACCGATGTTGATCCCCGAGAACGACGCGCAGGTCGCGTTCGACGTAGCCGGGGAAACGACGCCGGCCGCCGCCAGTCCAACGGTGAGCAGTGCACCGGCGAGGGCGCTAGATCGCTGCATGGTGATTCCTAACGTTGGGGGGAGTTTCGTTCAGACGGCTTCGGTCTGCGGGCAATTTACCGCGACGTCGATCGCGTCCCGCACCACCCCCCTTCGCCCAGACGTTCATTTGGGCGCCTAAGTGCGAGTGAATCCCGCCACAACGTCGGTCTCAGCGGATAGGAAAGGGGGATGGGTTTTCTCAAGCAGGAAATACCCGTCATCGACTTCGCCGGGTGGAGCAAGGGCACCCGCTCGCAGAGGATCCGGCCGATGGCGGTGCACTGGGCCGAGGTGGGCTTCGGCACACCGGTGGCACTGCACCTGTTCTACGTCGCCAAGATCCTGGCCTACGTGGGCGTGGCGGCGCTGATCACCGCCGGCCATTCGTGGACCGAGCCGATCGTGTTCCAGAAAGTCGTCCTCTACACCATCCTGTTCGAGGTCATCGGGCTGGGCTGCGGATTCGGCCCGCTGAACAATCGCTTCTACCCGCCTATGGGCTCGATCCTGTACTGGTTGCGGCCCAACACCATTCGGCTCCCACCGTGGCCGGACCGGGTTCCGCTCACCCGGGGTGACAACCGCGAACGTCTCGACGTCATTCTCTACGCGGTGCTGCTGGCGGTGCTCGCCGTGACGCTGGTGTCCGGTCCCGCCGAGTCCGGTCTGCTGCCGGCCTGGCAGTCCTGGTCGGTGCTGGCACTGCTTGCACTGACCGGTCTGCGCGACAAGGTCATCTTCCTGGCCGCCCGCGGCGAGGTGTACGCCCCGTTCGTGGCGGCGTTCCTGTTCGGCGGCGCCAACGCGATCGTCGCCGCCAAACTGGCCTGTCTGGTGATCTGGATGGGAGCGGCTTCCTCCAAGCTGACCAGGCACTTCCCGTTCGTGATCTCCACGATGATGTCCAACAGTCCGGTGGTGCGTCCGCGTGCGCTCAAACGCGCCTTCTTCGAGCGCTTCCCGGACGACCTGCGACCGGGCCGGCTGTCCCGTGGCGTGGCCCACGTCAGCACCGCCGTCGAGGGACTGGTGCCACTGGTGCTGTTCTTCTCCCACGGCGGCCGGGCCACCGCCGTCGCGGCCCTCGTCATGGTGGTGTTCCACCTCGGCATCCTCTCGGCCATCCCGATGGGTGTGCCGCTGGAATGGAACGTCTTCATGATCTTCTGCGTGCTGTTCCTGTTCGTCGGCCACGCCGACGTCGGCCTGGCCGACATGACCAATCCGCTCCCGGTAATCCTGTTCGCCGTCATGGCCGGCATCGTCATCGCGGGAAACCTGATGCCGCAGAGGATTTCATTCCTGCCGGGCATGCGCTACTACGCCGGCAACTGGGACACCACGCTGTGGTGCGTCACGCCCTCGGCGGAGGCCAAGATCCAGCGTGGCATCGTCGCGATCGCCAACATGCCCGCCGCCCAACTGGAGAAGTTCTACGGCAGCAAGGAAGCCGCCCAGATTCCCATCTACATGGGTTACGCGTTCCGCGGCTTCAACACCCACGGCAAGGCGCTGTTCACCCTGGCGCACCGGGCGATGGCCGGACGCAGCGAAGACGACTACTCCGTCACCGACGGCGAACGGATCTGCAGTATGGCCATCGGCTGGAACTTCGGCGACGGCCACCTGCACAACGAGCAACTGATCGCCGCACTGCAGCGCCGCTGCGGATTCGTTCCCGGCGAGGTGCGGGTGGTGCTGCTCGACGCCCAGCCCATCCACCGCCGGACCCAGCGTTACCGGTTGGTCGACGCCGCGACCGGGGAGTTCGAGAGCGGCTACGTCGCGGTGGCCGACATGGTGGTGCGTCAGCCGTGGGACGACGACGTGCCGGTCCACCCCGACCCCCGTTGACCAAACGGTTGGTTGGTTGTCAGAATCGAGGGCGAAATCCCAACCGGGAAGCCCCAACCGGGAAGCCCTATCCGAGAAGCTGAGGAGAAGTCGATGGCGGAAGCGGTAATCGTCGAGGCGGTGCGCTCGGCGGTCGGCAAGCGCAACGGCGGTTTGTCCGGTGTGCACCCGGCGGAATTATCCGCCCAGGTGCTCAACGGACTGGCTCAGCGCGCCGGCATCGATCCGGAAGTCGTCGACGACGTGATCTGGGGTTGTGTCATGCAGGCCGGCGAGCAGGCCCTCGACATCGCCCGCACCGCGGTGCTCACGGCAGGCTGGCCGGAGACCATCCCCGGCGTCACGGTGGACCGCCAGTGCGGGTCGAGCCAGCAGTCGGTGCACTTCGCTGCCGCCGGCGTGGTAGCCGGTCACTACGACGCCGTCATCGCCGGTGGTGTGGAGTCGATGTCACGGACCCCGATGGGCGCCTCGCTGGCCGGCGGCGGTAACCCCTACCCGGCCAACTTCAAGGCCCGCTACGACCGCACCCCCAACCAGGGGCTCGGCGCGGAGATGATGGCGGCGAAGTGGGATCTGAGCCGGACCGATCTCGATCAGTTCTCACTGGACTCGCATGAGAAAGCCGGCGCCGCACAGTCCTCCGGCGCCTTCGACGACCAGATCGTGGCCGTCAAGGATGCCGAGGGCAACCTGATGAACAAGGACGAGGGAATCCGTCTGGGTACCACGCTGGAGAAGATGGCCCAGCTCAAGCCGGCCTTCTCCGAGGACGGGGTGATCCACGCCGGCAACTCCTCGCAGATCTCCGACGGCTCCGGTGCGTTGCTGTTCATGTCGGCGGAGAAGGCGAAGTCATTGGGGCTCAAGCCGATCGCCCGGGTGCACACCGCCGTGCTGGCCGGTGCCGACCCGGTGATGATGCTGTCGGCTCCGATCCCGGCCACCCAGAAGGCCCTGAAGCGCTCCGGCCTGAGCCTGTCCGACATCGGCGTCTTCGAGGTCAACGAGGCCTTCGCGCCCGTCCCGATGGCCTGGCTCAAGGAGATCGGGGCCGACGAGAGGAAACTCAACCCCAACGGCGGTGCGATCGCGCTTGGTCACCCGCTCGGCGGATCCGGAGCCCGGATCATGACCACCATGCTGTATCACATGCGGGACAACAACATTCGTTACGGCCTGCAGACCATGTGCGAAGGCGGCGGTCAGGCCAACGCGACGATCCTGGAACTCCTGTAATGGCAGTGCCGGACGCCGAGTCTCCCGCTGTCCTGACCGAGCGCCGGGGCAACACCCTGATCGTCACCATCAACCGGCCGGAGGCCCGTAACGCGGTCAACCAGGCGGTCAGCGTCGGCGTCGGCGACGCGCTGCAGCTTGCCCAGGACGACCCGGAGATCCGGGCGGTGGTGATCACCGGCTCGGGCGACAAGTCGTTCTGCGCCGGGGCGGATCTCAAGGCGATCTCCCGCGGGGAGAACATCTTTCACCCCGACCACCCGGAGTGGGGGTTCGCCGGCTACGTCCAGCACTTCGTCGACAAGCCGGTCATCGCCGCGGTCAACGGCACCGCGCTCGGCGGGGGCACCGAACTGGCGCTGGCCAGCGATCTGGTGGTCGCGCAGTCCGGCGCCCAGTTCGGACTGCCGGAGGTCAAGCGCGGTCTGATCGCCGCCGCCGGCGGCTTGTTCCGCATCGTCGAACAGGTGCCGCGCAAGGTCGCGATGCAGATGTTGGTCACCGGCGACCCGATCAGCGCCGAGGAGGCCGCGCGGTGGGGCCTGATCAACCAGGTCGTGCCCGACGGGACCGCCCTGGATGCCGCGCTGGTACTGGCCGACCGGATCACCGTCAACGCGCCGCTGGCCGTGCAGGCCAGCAAGCGCGTCGCGCTCGGCGTCGACGAGGGGGCCATCACCTCCGAGAGGGACGCCTGGCGGCGTTCCAACCGGGAGATGCGCGCGGTGTTCACCTCCGAGGACGCCGTGGAGGGGCCCATCGCGTTCGCGCAGAAGCGCGCACCGGTATGGAAGGCGCGGTAGGCGCGGTAGGCGCGGTAGGCGCGGTAGGCGCGGTAGGCGCGCCCACGTGTCGTCAGGCGGCTGCCTTGGGGGTGGTCGTGGTCGGCGTGGCCGACGCGGTCTCGGCGGCCGTGGACGCCGGGGACGCCGTGGATGTCGGGGACGCCGTGGACGGTGTGGCCGACGCGGTGCTCGACGGTGCGGCCGAAGTGGTCGGGGTCGCCGAGGTGGTCGCCGTGCCACTGGTCGTCGGAGTCGTCGACGCGCCTGCCTCGGCGGCCGGCGTCGGCGGCGTCAGCACGGTGTCGATCATGTAGATGTAGGCGCCGTGCGCGGTGTAGGCGCAGGTGACCTTGGCGTCGTTGACGGTGATGTCGCCGCCCTTACCGGCGACGGTGACCGTCCGGCCGTCCTGGGTCGGCATCTTGCCCTTGACGTCGTTGGGCCCGAGGTAACCCAGAACCATGTGGTAGAAGAGCGTCGGGAGCAGCGCGACGGGGTCGGTCTTCAACGTGTTGAGCGTCGCCGCGTCGAGCTTGGCGAACGCCTCGTTGGTCGGCGCGAAGACCACGTAGGGGCCGCCGTCGAGGACGTTGACGATGTTGACTGCCGGGTTCAACTGGCCCGAGATCGCGGCACTGAAGGTGCTGAGGTCGGGGTTGCTGGCGATGGCCTTCGATCCGGTCTGCAGCGCCATGGATTCGATCGAGCCCGGGCTGCCGGCGGGATACTTGCTGCGGTAGGCGCCGCAGGCCGAACCCTGGGGTTCGGGGACCTTGGTGGACGCCGGCGCCGGGATCATGTTGGTCGGCGTGGCCGGTGTGGCCGGTGCGGACGCCGAAGCGGAAGCGGGCTCGGACGCCGATGCGGACGCGGAGGCCGGGTCCGACGCCGGCGTGGAAGCCGGTGCGGACGCCGGCGTGGAAGCCGGTGCGGACGCCGGCGTGGAAGCAGGTGACGGCTCCGGGGACGGCGTGGGGTCGGCGTAGGCCTGGACGGCGGTGGGAATGGCAACGGCCATCGCGGCGACGGCCGCGGCAAAGCTCAGGCTCTTGGTGCGAGTGCTCATCAGGCTTCTCCTCGAAGTTCTGGTCATACGGCTCTGGTCAGGAGAGCCGCAACGACTGTGGCATCGTAAGCGTGCGGCGTTTCGTTACCCAAACCGACGAGTTCGGATCAAAAGAGCAGGTCGCTGTGGCTCCGGTGTGGCGAGCCTTACGATGCTCGCCATGTCTGAACACCGCACCGGCCCCACGATCGTCGCCATCCTGGGTCGCCGGCCGCAGGTCGACCCGGAGGCCTGGGTGGCGCAGAACGCGACCCTGATCGGTGAGGTCAGGCTGGCGGCGCGGTCCAGCGTCTGGTACTCGGCCACGCTGCGCGCAGAGGCCGAGCCGATCGAGATCGGCGTCGGCACCAACATCCAGGACGGGGTGACCATCCATGTCGACCTGGAATTCCCGGTTCGGGTCGGCGCCGGGGTCAGCGTCGGCCACAACGCGGTATTGCACGGCTGCACCGTCGAGGACGGGGCCCTGATCGGGATGGGGGCGATCGTGCTCAACGGCGCGGTGATCGGCGCGGGTTCGCTGGTGGCCGCCGGCGCCCTGGTCCCCCAGGGGGCGGTCATCCCGCCCAGATCGCTGGTGGCCGGGGTGCCGGGCAGGGTGCGGCGTGAACTCAGCGATGCCGAGGTGACCCACAATCGCCACAACGCGGTCGTCTACGAAGGCTTGGTGGGGTTGCACCGCGACGGGACCTGACGGTGTGACGTAAGCCTTGTGTCATCGATTCGGACGGGGATTTTTCGTACCGTGAAACGGATGCGTATCGACCAGCTCCGCGCGGCGGCCAGAACCGAGGCCGTGCCGCACGACGAGTGGCCATCCGTGGTGCGCCGACGACGCGTGATCGTCAGCGTGGTCCTGGTCGCCGGCGCGCTGCTGATGGCCTACTCGCTGAACCAGCGGCCGGGGGCGGCGTCCTTCTACTGGCTGACACTGACGTTGGCGGCGGTCTGGACCTTCGGCGCGCTGCTGTCCGGCCCGTTGCACCTCGGTCGCATCGCCTGGCAGGGTCGCGCCACCCGTCCCGTCGTGACCGGCGTCACCCTGGGCGTCCTGCTCGGCGGGGTGTTCCTGCTGGGCGGGGTGGTGGTCCGCCACGTCCCGGCGATCGCCGAGCGGATCACCCGGGTGCTGGAGTACACCAACCACGGCCCGTTGCTGCTGATTGCGCTCATCGCGCTGGTCAACGGCTTCGCCGAGGAGTTGTTCTTCCGCGGCGCGCTGTACTCCTCGCTCGGGCGGTTCTACCCGGTGGCGATCTCCACCGCGCTGTACGCGGCAGCCACGTTGGCGACCGGCAATCCGATGCTCGCCTTCGCCGGTTTGATCCTGGGAGTCGTGTGCGGCCTCCAACGGCGCGCCACCGGCGGTGTCCTGGCGCCGGTGCTGACACACATGGTGTGGGGACAGATGATGGTCCTGGGGTTGCCGCCGATCTTCGGGCTCTGATTCAGCGGCCGCCGGAGAAGCAACTTCGACAGAGAAGGGCGGTACAGGCATGGCTGGACCACTGGAGGGTTTGCGTGTCGTGGAGCTGGCCGGCATCGGGCCCGGCCCGCACGCGGCGATGATCCTCGGCGATCTCGGCGCCGATGTGGTCCGCGTCGAGCGGCCCAGGGCCGGTGGGCCGGGCGCCGCTCCGAGCAACGACTTCCTGCTGCGCAGCCGTCGCTCGGTGACCGCAGACCTCAAAAGCGGGCAGGACCGCGACCTGGTCCTCAAACTCGTCGCAAAGGCAGACGTACTCATCGAGGGCTTCCGGCCGGGCGTCACCGAACGGCTCGGCCTGGGCCCGGAGGACTGCGCCAAGGTCAACGAGCGACTGATCTACGCCCGGATGACCGGCTGGGGTCAGACCGGCCCGCGCAACCAGCAGGCCGGCCACGACATGAACTACATCTCCCTCAACGGCGTGCTGCATGCCATCGGCAGGGTCAACGAGAAGCCCGTCCCGCCGCTGAACCTGGTCGGCGACTTCGGCGGCGGCTCGATGTTCCTGCTGGTCGGCGTTCTGTCAGCACTCTACGAACGCCAGCACTCCGGCAAGGGGCAGGTGATCGACGCCGCGATGGTCGACGGCTCGGCGGTGCTGGCGCAGATGATGTTCGCCTTCCGTCACACCGGCATGTGGAACGACGTGCGTGGCACCAACATGCTCGACACCGGCGCTCCCTGGTACGACGTCTACGAGTGCGCCGACGGGCGGCATGTCGCGGTCGGCTCCATCGAGCCGCAGTTCTTCGCCGAGCTCGTCGAGAAACTCCGACTCGACCCCGCCTCCCTTCCGCACCAGCAGGACATCACCCGGTTCCCGGAGTTGCGGGCGGTTCTGACCGAGGCCTTCCTCGAACACGATCGCGACCACTGGGCCGAGGTGTTCAGGAACAGCGACGCCTGCGTCACCCCGATCCTGTCCTTCGCCGAGATCGAGACCGAACCGCACAACGTAGAGCGCGGCAGCTTCTACAAGGAGGGCGACTCGATCTTCCCGATGCCGGCGCCGCGGTTCTCCAGGACCCAGCCCGGTAAGCCCGCCCGGCCGCGCGCTCCGGGGGAGGACACCGCAGCGGTCCTGGCCGACTGGGTATAGTCCCGACCAACCAGTAGGTAGACCTTCGGAAAGGAATATGCGCGTGGAGATCAAGGACGCGGTCGCCGTCGTCACCGGCGGCGCCTCCGGCCTGGGCCTGGCCACCGCCAAGGCACTGCTCGACGAGGGCGCCAAGGTCGTCATCCTGGACCTGCCCACCTCCGATGGCGCGGACGTCGCCACGGCCCTGAACGCCGAGTCGGGGGGTGCCCGGGTGGCCTTCGCCGCCGCCGACGTCACCGACGAGGAGGCCGTGACCAAGGCCTTCGACCTGGCCGAGTCGATGGGCCCGGTCCGCATCGTGGTCAACTGCGCCGGCACCGGCGACGCCATCCGCGTGCTGGGCAAGGCCGGGGTCTACCCGCTGAACAAGTTCGCCCGAATCGTCAACATCAACCTGGTCGGCACCTTCAACGTGTTGCGCCTGGGCGCCGAGCGGATGGTCAAGACCGACCCGATCGGCGGAGAGCGCGGGGTCGTCATCAACACCGCCTCGGTCGCCGCGTTCGACGGGCAGATCGGACAGGCCGCCTACTCGGCGTCCAAGGGCGGCGTGGTCGGCATGACCCTGCCGATCGCCAGGGACCTCGCCGACAAGCAGATCCGCGTGATGACCATCGCCCCGGGACTGTTCGACACCCCGCTGCTGGCCGGGCTGCCCGAGCCGGCCAAGGCCTCGCTCGGTGCGCAGGTTCCGCATCCGTCGCGGCTGGGCGACCCCGGTGAGTACGGCGCGCTGGCCGTGCACATCGTGCGGAACCCGATGCTCAACGGCGAGGTCATCCGCCTCGATGGCGCCATCCGCATGGCGCCGCGCTGAAAGCTTGTGCGAAGAGCACCGAACAGTCGGACGGGAAGGGACGACATGACGATCACGACCAAGTTCACCGAGACCTTCGGTGTCGAGCACCCGATCGCCCAGGGCGGTATGCAGTGGGTGGGCCGCGCGGAACTCGTTGCCGCCGTTGCCAATGCGGGCGCGCTGGGTTTCCTGACCGCACTGACCCAGCCCACCCCGGCCGATCTCGCCAAGGAGATCGACCGGACCCGCGACATGACCGACAAGCCGTTCGGGGTGAACCTCACCATCCTGCCGGCCATCAACCCGCCGCCCTACGACGAGTACCGCCGGGTCATCGTCGACGCCGGTATCAAGATCGTCGAGACGGCCGGATCCAATCCGGCCCCGCACCTGCCGATGTTCCACGACAACGGGATCAAGGTGCTGCACAAGTGCACCTCGGTGCGCCACGCCGTCAAGGCCCAGGGTCTCGGGGTCGACGGGATCAGCATCGACGGGTTCGAGTGCGCCGGTCATCCGGGGGAGGATGACGTGCCCGGTCTGGTCCTGATCCCGGCCGCCGCCAAGGAGATCGAGATCCCGATGATCGCCTCCGGCGGCTTCGGTGACGCCCGCGGCCTGGTGGCCGCCCTTGCGCTCGGCGCCGACGGCGTCAACATGGGCACCCGGTTCATGTGCACGGTCGAGTCGCCGATCCACCAGAACATCAAGCAGGCCATCGTCGACGGCGACGAACTGGGCACCGAACTGATCTTCCGCAGCCTGCACAACACCGCCCGGGTGGCGTCCAACGCGGTCTCCCGCGAGGTGGTGGAGATTCTTGCCAATGGCGGCCAGTTCGGCGACGTCATGGAACTGGTGGCCGGATCGCGCGGCCGAAAGGTGTTCGAAGACGGAGATCCCGACGCGGGGATCTGGACGGCCGGCACCGTCATGGGCCTGATTCACGACATCCCGACCTGCGGTGAGTTGGTCGGCCGGATGGTCGGCGAGGCCGAGGAGATCATCACCGGCCGGCTGGCCGGGCTGGTCCGGGCCGGCGCCGCGGTCTAGACCCCGGACGAAATGTGCCCGCCTGCAAACCAGGCGGGCGCTGAGCTTGGGTTTGTTACGGCGCGAACCGGAGACGCGGCTTCAGCCGGCGTCGCGGAGGCCGGTCAGCTGGCGTTGGCCAGAGGCGGCAGATCCTCGAACTGCTCGGAGGTGTCACCCTCCACGAGGAAGTCACCGTGATACAGGGCGTCGAAGTCGACGTTGATGACGTCGGCCGCGGTGTCGTCGATCCACATGAGTTGGAGCCTAGGGGTCACCATTAAGGAATCTTTGAGTCACGTTTCGGAAAATGGTGGCAATCCTTACCGGCGAGTAACGGGACCCCCGTCCGGTTTGACCCGCCTTGTTCGCCCAGACAAACTCGGATTAAGTCGCTGATTCGCAAGAACGCCGCTGACTCGCAAGAACGTCGCTGATTTGCAGGAACCCAGTGGTTTCAGGAAAGGACCCGGCCGTGCTGCAGGGAATCGCCCGGTCGGCTCTTCGCTCGCCACGGCTGATTCTGGCCGTCGCAGCCCTGCTGACAGTCATCACGGCCGTTTTCGGCATTCCGGTGGCCAATCACCTGTCGGCCGGCGGATTCCAGGACCCCGGCTCGGAGTCGGCCCGCGCCGCCCAACTGCTCAGCCGGAAGTTCCAGCAGAGCGACCAGCAGTTGCTGATCACCGTCACGGATCCGGCCGGTGCCGACAGCGGCGCGGCCACCGCCGTGGGGACCGATATCGCCGGCCGGTTGACCGCCTCGGCCAACGTCCTGGGCGTCACCTCGCCGTGGACCTCCCCGCCGGCGGCGGCCGCCGAACTGATCAGCACCGACCGCGCGACCGGACTGATCATCGCCACGATGGCCGGTGGCGAGGACAAGGCTCAGCGGTACGCGGCCGAATTGGCCGAGCAGCTCGTCGGCGACCGCGACGGTGTGACCGTGCAGGCCGGCGGCTCTTCGTTGATCATGAGCCAGATCAACGATCAGACCAAGCGGGACCTGGTGCGCATGGAGGCCATCGCCATCCCGCTGAGCCTGCTGGTGCTGGTGTGGGTGTTCGGCGGCCTGGTCGCCGCGATGCTGCCGATGGTCGTCGGCGTGATGGCAGTGCTCGGCGCCATGGCGGTGTTGCGACTGCTCACCGGTTTCACCGAGGTCTCCATCTTCGCGCTCAACATCACCACCGCGC
>NZ_JBBATF010000054.1:0-17401 GCF_040398885.1 Mycobacterium sp.
CGTCGAACATCTCGTCGTGCTGGTTGTGCGGCAACCACACCAGCCAGGACCACTGTTCCGGATTTCGGGTGACCACCATGAGCTTCACTTCGGTCGGGCTGTGGTAGACCGCCAGCGAGCACAGCACCGCCCGCATCAGCGAGTGCAGGTCATCCATGTCGTCCCCAACGAAGCTGTAGCCGGGGCGGGAGCGCAGGCTCAGCACCTTGCCGATGTCGCGGATCTTGCTCTGCTCCAGCATGAAATCGCGCAGCGCCCGGCCGGTCACCGGTTCGAGTTCTTCCCCCACCGGCACCTCGGGCCACTGCAGTGAGACCGCCGAGTCCCCGGTGGACTGCACGCCGATACCGAGCCGGACATCGAGGAAATCCGGATCGCCGGGACGGCGCTCCCACATCCGCGGGCCGCCGATGAATGTGTCGAGCCGGTGCGGATCGCCGTGCACGAATGACTGGCTGCGGCGCTGCCGTTGAGCGGCGTCTTGAACCTCGTCGCGATCCGCGTCGAGTTGACGTAGATAGCTTCGGCGTTGCCTCTCCTGTTCCCCCCAACTGATCCGGCGCCCGCGACCGAAGCGCCCGCTGAACATCAGCGCCCCGAATCCGACCAGCCCGACGAGCGGGAAGAAGCCGGACTGCAGGGAGCGGACACCGGAGGTGTACATCACCACCAGTGTTCCCAGGATGCCGACCAGGAGCGCCGGGGCTGCGATCATCAGCAAGATGTTGCGGGGTTCCCGCTCCGGAAGAGCCAGCGGCGGATTGACCGTGACCCGGACCGGTGTCACCGTCGGCGCGGATGCGCGCGGCCCGCGGATGAAGCGGCGCTTGGACATTCGCCCTATCCCCCATCTGCCGGCGCGCCGGCGGCCCTGATCGCGTCGCGCGCCAGCAGTGCGCCGGCCCGGCTGATGCCCGGGCCGGCGGCGAAGGTGCGCACGATGGGCCACGGCGCCTGGACGGCGCCGGCCGGATCGATTCCCAGCGCCGCCAGACTGTCCTGCTCCCACTCGACGCCGTACCGGACGCCCTGCCGCGAAATCCAGAACAGGCTTTCCCGGGTGCCGGTTGCGGCGGCGCCACTTGTCGTCGCGACGAAATTCGCCGCGCCGGGCAGCGTCAGGGTCTGCTGCGCCTCCACCGAGGCCGGGTCACGGGCGTCGCGCACGAGTTGCACGATGTGGGCGTCCTGGCTCTGCGGGACCGGCAGACCGCGGCCGTTGTAGACGGTGACGGCGGCCTGCGGATCGGTCGACGCCTTCCTCCAGCTCACGCAGGTCACCGGATTGGCGTCGGTGTCGATGAATTCCAGTTTCCCGGTCGGGTAGAACCCGACGTTCAAGACCTCCACCTCCGGTAGGCCGATGAGTGTGTCCGGTGAGATCACCTCTGGAGCGGTGACACCCTGACTGTCGGCCGTCCGCAACAGGTCGGCGACGAACGCGGTGATCTTCTGGATTCCGTTGGGCAGCAACACATAGAAACCACTGGGATCTCCGCCGGCGTCCAGTGTCTGCAGCACCCGTCCGACCACCGAGCCGGCCAGCAGACGCGACGGAGTTCCGGCTTGCGGGATCGTCGGAACCACCAGCGGCTCGGTGGCCGGCATCGCGTCGAACAGCGCGTTGGACAACTCGACCGGGCGAATCGCACCGGGATCGAGTCCCAGGTTGAAGGTCACCGACCGGTCCCGGGCGTCGATGAGGCTGCGTCGGCCGTTCCAGATTAGGTAGGTCGATCCGCGATGGGTGGCCAGCAGCGCCTGCTCGCCGGTCATGGGTTCGGCGCGCTCGCCGGACAAGTCGCCTGCGATCGCGGTGACCACGGTGGCCGACGCACTGCCCCGCTGCGGCGCGGTGTCGCAGACCGCCCACGCCGACACCGGGTTGGCTGACACCGTCATGTCGTCGGGGATTCCGGGGATGCCGATCATCGGTCCGGTCGGATACCTGGCGATCTCGGCGGCCTTGACCCACGTGGGCGCGGACGCGGTTCCGGTCGCCAGTCGCGCGGAGGTGAGATTCAGCGCCGGATGGAGCCGGCCGTCGATCCGGGCGTACAGCGCGCCGGTGTCGCGGTCGCCGACTATCGCCGACTGCCCGACCAGGCCGGCGGGCTTCATGAAGTTCAGCAGCGCCATCCAGCCGCAGCCCAGCAGGACGAAGACCGTCGAGAGTGCCAGTGCGGCCTGCTGCTTGCGGTCGTCGTGGCGCATACGCACCGAGAAGCGGGTGATCGCAGCGCGCAGCCGCCGGTTGTAGAAGAGGTGACCGGAATTCTGGTCCCGGTTGCTGAGGTTCAGCGGCACTGTCGTTCCCGGGCGGGGATCACCGGAGTTCCCCGCCGTAGCGGGCCCGATAGTCGTCCTCGACCTCGCCGCGCAGCGCGGCGAAGGCGGTGTTCATCCGTTCGGCCAGTTCGGTGTGGGTGTATCGCGCCGTGACACCGGGATGCAAGGTCAGGCCGACGAGTTTGCCATCGGAGTCCGCGACAGCCTGGACATCGCCCATGTCGACGCTGTAGGTGACCGTCTCGGCTTGGGCGACGAGCGCTTCCCACCGGTCGGCCGCCTCGGTCAGATCACGCAGCACCGAATCGACGAGTTCCTTGTCGCTAACCCGCCCCCGGCTCGTGGGAACCTCCATGCGGCCAGTATTGCAATACCTTCTAGCTGCGTCAATTCAGTCCGGCAAGCGATACTTCCAGAGGGCGGAAGGGCGCCGCTGGCAACTTCGCTTCCGGCCCCCGTCGCGAGATGACCCCGGCCCGGTTTCCCGCGGGAGGGGACTTCGCGCTACCCACCGGAGACAGCGCCGAGCCACGGTTTTCGGCATAACGTCGATTATTTGCTCAATCACGGAAATTCCCGGATGTCCGGCCCGGCTTGGAGCGGGGCGCTCTAGGCTGTGGCGGATGCGCTTCGCCTTCAAGACCTCGCCGCAGAACACCACCTGGACCGACATGCTGGCGGTCTGGCGGGCCGCCGACGGGATCGAGGTCTACGAGTCGGGCTGGACATTCGACCACTTCTATCCGATCTTCTCCGACCCTGCCGGGCCGTGCCTGGAGGGCTGGACCACCCTGACCGCGCTGGCGCAGGCCACCACCCGGTTGCGGCTGGGCACCCTGGTCACCGGAATCCACCACCGCCACCCCGCGGTGCTGGCCAATATGGCTGCGACGCTGGACGTCATCTCCGGTGGGCGGCTGGAGTTGGGCATCGGCGCGGGCTGGAATGAGGAGGAGTCCGGCGCCTACGGCATCGGACTGGGCACCCTCAAGGAGCGGTTCGACCGGTTCGAGGAGGCCTGTCAGGTGCTCATCGGCCTGCTCACCCGGGAGACCACCGATTTCAGCGGCACGTTCTACCAACTCACTGCGGCCCGCAACGAACCCAAGGGACCTCAGCGCCCGCACCCGCCGATCTGTATCGGCGGCAACGGGGAGAAGCGCACCCTGCGGATCACCGCGAAGTACGCCGACCATTGGAACTTCGTCGGCGGGACTCCGGCGGAGTTCGCCCGCAAGCGTGATGTGCTCAAGGCGCACTGCGCCGACGTCGGCCGCAATCCCAAGGACATCACGCTGTCCGCCCATATCCGGCTCAGCCCGGAGCGCGGCTACCGCGGGGTCATCGAGGACGCCATCGCTTTGGGCGCCGAGGGCCTGGACCTGGCGATCGTCTACCTGCCGCTGCCTTACGACCCCGCAGTCATGGAGCCGCTGGCGGAGACGATCCGGAGCTCCGGCCTATGGCGCGGATAGAACCGCGACGCGGCCTATGGCGCGGATGACTGGTGGCCGGTGAATTCGTCCATGGAGTTGTAGACGCCGGCGCGACGCAGATAGACGTCGCGCAACCGGGTCGGCAGAACTCCGGTGAGCACCTTGTTCATCCGTGATGTCCACGGCATCACGACGAACGGCCGGCCCGCCAGCATCGCCGCCCACGTCTGGTCGACGACGTCCCCCTGCTTGAGCATCGGGGTGAACAGGATGCCCTTGGCGCCGGCGAACATTCCGGTGTCGATGTAGGTCGGGCAGACCGTGGTCACCTTCACGTGGTCGTGTCCGGCCTGCTCAAGCTCGAGGCGGACGGAATCGGAGAAGCCGATCGCGGCCCACTTCGAGGCGGCGTAGGCCGCCATCCGCGGGACTGCGTTCAGCCCCGCCGACGAGGCGATGTTGACCAGTCGGCACGGTTTGCCGGAGCAGATCATCGACGGCAGGAATTCCCGCGCCACCAGCATCGGTCCGATGGAGTTGACCTCCATGGTGCGGGTGAAGTCGCGGGGGTCGTTCTCCCAGAAGTAGCTGTTGCCCCGCACGATGCCGGCGTTGTTGAACAGCACGTTGACAGTGCCGGCCTCGGCTCGGACCTGCTCGGCCGCCTCGCTCACCCGGGACCGGGAGGCGACGTCGACGACCGCGTAGTGGACCGCGCCCCCCGCCGCCTCCAATCGGGCGGCGGTCTCCCGGAGCGCCACCTCGTCGGCGTCCCACAGCACCACCGCGGCGGCACCCTCCCGGACGGCGTTGGCGGCGAACAGCCTGCCCAGGCCCATCGCCGCGCCGGTCACCAGGACGTTGCTGCCCCGAACCGATTCCATGGTGCACTCCTCTGCGGTTCCGGTTCCTCGCGGGTTCCGATCCTGTGGTGTGTCTACCCCGCGCCACTAACCTGAACCCACCATGGACGACGGATCGGTCAGCGAGGACTCCCCGGCAGTCACCCGGCGGCCGCACGTCGTGCGGCTGGCGGTGTTCGCCGCATTCCTGGCCGTGATGTTCTATCTCGTAGCGGTCCAACGGGTCATCGACATCGACGCGGTGCGCGGTGCCGTCGCCCGGGCCGGACCCGTCGCGCCTCTGGTCTACATTCCGGTGTCGGCTCTGCTGGCGTCGGTGTTCGTCCCCGGCCCCCTGCTGGCCGCCGGCAGTGGGCTGCTGTTCGGGCCGGTTCTGGGAACGTTCGTGACGCTGGGCTCGGCGGCGACGACGGCGGTGATCACCGCACTGGTCGGCAGGCACGCCGGGCGGGACAGTGCCCGCGCTCTGGTGGGCGCGCAGTGGGCCGGCCGGATCGACGCACAGATTCAGCGCCGCGGGCTGTGGGCGGTGGTCGGGCAGCGCTTCATCCCCGGCATCTCCGACGCGCTGGCCTCCTACACCTTCGGCGCGTTCGGTATGCCGCTGTGGCAGATGGCGATCGGCGCGCTGATCGGTTCCGCACCAAGGGCTTTCGTGTACACCGCGCTGGGGGCGTCGATCTCCGACCTCAACTCACCGCTGGCCTATGCGGCCGTCGCGGTCTGGTGCGCCACAGCGATCATCGGGGCGTTCGGCGCGCATCGGGGATATCGCGGCTGGCGGGCACGGCGTCGGTAGAGCGTCGATCGAACCGTTCCAGATACTCGGTGAGCGGGAACAACGCGACCTCCGAGGTCCCCCGCTGTCCGTCGGGGCCGTACTGCAGCGGATCGTCGATGTCCTTGATGAGCCGATACATGTAGACGTAGATCAGCGTCACGAAGACGATGATGATCGCCTCGGCCGCGGCGTTCTTGAACTTGGAGATCAGCAGCAGGCAGACGATGAGGACGATCAACATCTCCAGCAGGGCATATCCGGTGGCCAGGAATCCTGTTCGTGAGACCACCACGAGGCGGGTGACGGCCTTCCTGATCTTGTCCAGGTCGCCGTTCATCTTGTTGACCGTCCCGGTGTGAACACCCTGCTTCTCGAGGTCCTGCAGGGTCAGCGCGACGTCGTGGATGGCGTCGTACATCTGGTCCTGGGTGTTGCGCTTCAGCAGCCACCCGTGGATGCTCCGCGCCATGCTGCGGTGGACGCCCATCACGCCGGTTCGGTGAATCGGTGCGTCGTTCACGGCGATCGCGTGCGCGAGGCTGTCCTCCAGGGTCTCCAACTGTGTGGCGACCTCGGCGGGAAGCTTCTCGCTCTCCTTGTAGTCGGCCATCGTTCCGGCGAGCATGAACCCGATCAGGAAGATTCCGCCGGTCAGCACCAGGGCGACGTCGGTGAACTCGATCAAGCCGTGGAAGTGGAAAGCGGACCCGAGCAGGATCTTGGCGATCAACACCGCGGCGACGATCGGCATCGTGGTCAGCAGTAACCGCCACTTGAGCATGTCACTCCCTTCGTTAGCTGTTCACCGGTCATTCGTCAGCTGTTCAACGGGCCATCATCGCAGCCGGGCCGGTGCACTGTCCCGCGCTTGACGCATTAGGGTGCTGTGGTCGACACAACAGTTGGGCTAAATCTGATGACTGCAGCATCCGACACACCGGCGATCGAATCGCGGGTCGGCCACTGGTACCAGATGGACGGCACGTACCTGGTGGGGCGGGAGAAGGTGCGGGAGTACGCCCGCGCCGTGCAGGATTACCACCCCGCCCACTGGGACGTCGCCGCCGCCGCCGAACTGGGCTATGCGGGTCTGGTCGCGCCGCTGACGTTCACCTCCACACCCGGCATGTCGTGCAATCGGCAGATGTTCGAGTCGGTGGTCGTCGGATACGACACCTACCTGCAGACCGAGGAGGTCTTCGAGCAGCACCGCCCGATCGTCGCCGGCGACGAACTGCACATCGACGTCGAACTGACCTCGGTGCGCCGAACCGCCGGGCGGGATTTCATCACCGTGACCAACACCTTCACCGACGCCGCCGGGGAACGGGTGCACACCCTGCACACCACCGTCGTCGGCATCACCTCCGAGGACATCAATCCGGAGGTCAAGGTGGCCGTGCAGAAGGCGATGATGCACGACGTCGACATCATGGGGGTCGGTGCGGATACCTATGAGAAGGCGGTGCGCCCCGCCGGGGACTTCCGGCTCGCCGAAGACGGCGCGCGCCGCCCGGGAACGCCGTCCTTCGACGACCTGAAGGCCGGCGACGAACTGCCGGTGCACCACACCCGGCTGTCGCGGGGCGATCTGGTGAACTACGCCGGGGTGGCCGGTGACGCCAATCCGATCCACTGGGACGAGGAAATCGCCAAACTGGCCGGGCTTCCCGACGTCATCGCCCACGGAATGCTCACCATGGGTCTGGGCGCCGGATTCGTCTCGTCGTGGTCCGGGGATCCCGGCGCGGTGACCCGCTACGCGGTCCGACTGTCCCAGCCCGCCGTGGTGTCGGCGGCCGAAGGCGCCGACATCGAATTCAGCGGCAAGATCAAGTCGCTGGACCCGGAAACCCGCACCGGTGTGGTTCAGGTCGCCGCGAAAGCCGACGGCCGCAAGATTTTCGGCATGGCGACGCTGGACATCCGGTTCCGCTGACGCGATTGGCTGGCTGGGGGACGAAGCTAATAGCATCGGAGGCGATGGATCAGGATCTCGAAGCACGCCCGGCCCGGAACACGGCCGCCGCGCAGCGGCTGTCGGCCGAGGCCGGCCGACGGCGCACCTTCGCGGTGATCAGCCACCCCGACGCCGGCAAGTCGACCCTGACCGAGGCCCTGGTGCTGCACGCCCGGGTGATCACCGAGGCCGGCGCCATCCACGGCAAGGCCGGCCGGCGCGCCACCGTGTCGGACTGGATGGAGATGGAGCAGGCCCGCGGCATCTCGATCACCTCCACCGCGCTGCAGTTCCCCTACACCTCCCCCGACGGCCAGGCATGCGTGATCAACCTGCTCGACACTCCCGGGCACGCCGACTTCTCCGAGGACACCTACCGGGTGCTGTCCGCGGTGGACTGCGCGGTGATGCTGATCGACGCGGCGAAAGGCCTTGAGCCGCAGACCCTCAAGCTCTTCCAGGTGTGCCGCCACCGGGGCATCCCGATCCTCACGGTGATCAACAAGTGGGACCGCCCGGGCCGCGACCCCCTGGAACTGCTCGACGAGATCCAGCAGCGCATCGGGCTCAAGCCGACCCCGCTGACCTGGCCGGTCGGTATCGCCGGGGACTTCAAGGGCGTGCTGGACCGCCGCACCGGCAACTTCATCCGGTTCACCCGCACCGCCGGTGGCGCAACCGCCGCACCCGAGGAACACATCGCGCCCGACCGCGCCGAGGCCGCGGCCGGCGCCGACTGGGTGAACGCCACCGAGGAATGCGAACTGCTCTCCGCCGACGGCGGCGACCACGACCAGGACGCCTTCCTGCGCGGCGAGACCACCCCGGTGCTGTTCACCTCGGCGGCGCTGAACTTCGGGGTGAACCAACTGCTGGACAACCTGGTCAGGCTGGCGCCGTCGCCGGGCGGACAACGCGACGCCGACGGCAATCTGCGTGCCGTCGAAGCGCCGTTCAGCGCGTTCGTCTTCAAGGTCCAGGCCGGCATGGACTCCGCCCACCGCGACCGCATCGCCTACGCGCGGGTCTGCTCGGGCACCTTCGAACGCGGCGACGTCCTGACCCACGCCGCCACCGGGAAACCGTTCGTCACCAAGTACGCCCAGTCGGTGTTCGGCCAGCAGCGCTCGACACTGGACAGCGCGTGGCCGGGCGATGTGATCGGCCTGGCCAACGCCGCGGCCCTGCGCCCCGGGGACACGCTGTTCCGCGATGTCCCGGTTCACTTTCCGCCGATCCCAAGTTTCTCCCCCGAGCATTTCGCCGTCGCCCGCGGCACCGACCCGAGCAAGCACAAGCAGTTCCGCAAGGGCATCGAGCAACTCGACCAGGAGGGCGTGGTGCAGGTGCTGCGTTCGGACCGCCGGGGCGACCAGGCGCCCGTGCTGGCCGCCGTCGGCCCGATGCAGTTCGAGGTCGCCGGCCACCGGATGGCAGCGGAATTCGGTTCGCCGATCTCGCTTGAGTTTCTCCCCTACACCGTCGCCCGCGCCATCGACCCCGAGGACGTCGAGTCGGTGCAGAAGCAGGTCTCGATGGAGGTGCTCACCCGGACCGACGGCGTCATGCTGGCGTTGTTCACCACCAAATGGCGGCTGCAGGGCTTCTGTGAGGAGAACCCCGGCGTCCGGTTGAGTTCGCTTGTGGCAGCGGGCGAGAACTAAGCCCCGGCAACCCGGCCGTTCGCCACGTTCCAGCACCGGTCCAACCGGACGTTCTGCAGCATCCGGCGGTCGTGCGTCACCAGCAGCAGCGCACCGTCGTAGCTCTCCAGGGCCTGCTCGAGTTGCTCGATGGCCGGCAGATCCAGATGGTTGGTCGGCTCGTCGAGCACCAGCACGTTGGTGCCGCACGCCTGCAGCAACGCCAGACCGGCGCGGGTCCGCTCACCGGGGGACAGTTCCTCGACGGGGCGTTCGACATGGTCGGCGCGCAACCCGAACTTGGCGAGCAGGGTGCGCACGTCGGCGGTCGACCACGTCGGCACCCGTTGCTCGAAGCGGTCGACGAGGCGGCCCGGGCCGGCGAAGTCCGCGCGGGCCTGGTCGATCTCTCCGACGGCGACATTGGCGCCCATACTCGCCCGGCCCTCGTCGGGGCGGCGGCGGCCCAGCAGCAGTCGCAGCAGGGTGGATTTGCCCGCACCGTTCGGCCCGGTGATGCCGATCCGCTCGCCGGCGTCGACCTGTAGCGACACCGGGCCGAGGACGAAATCGCCCTGTCGCACAACGGCTTTGTCGAGGGTCGCGACCACCGAACTCGACCGCGGTGCGGCGCCGATGGTGAACTGCAGCGTCCACTCCTTGCGCGGTTCGGCCACCTCCTCCAGACGGGCGATCCGGCTCTCCATCTGACGCACCTTCTGCGCCTGCTTCTCGCTGGACTCGGCGGCCGCGCGGCGGCGGATCTTGTCGTTGTCGGGGGCCTTGCGTATCGCGTTGCGCACGCCGTGACTGGACCACTCGCGCTGCGTACGCGCCCGGGCCTCGAGGTCGGCCTTCTTCTCGGCGTACTCCTCGTACTGCTCCCGCCGGTGACGGCGGTTGACGGCCCGCTCCTCCAAGTAACTGTCGTAACCGCCGCCGAAGACCGTCGTGGTGTTCTGCACCGGGTCCAGCTCCAGAACCCGGGTGACGCTGTGCGCCAGGAACTCCCGGTCGTGGCTGACCAGAACCACGCCGCCGCGCAGGTCGCGGACGAAGTCCTCCAGCCTGGCCAGGCCGTCGAGGTCAAGATCGTTGGTCGGCTCGTCGAGCAGGACGACGTCGAAGCGTGACAGCATCAGCGCGGCCAGCCCGACCCGGGCCGCCTGCCCGCCCGACAGTGCCGTCATCGGCGTCGAATCCGTTTGCACGGCATCGGAATTCAGGCCCAGGGCGGCCAGCACGCCGGGCAGCCGCTCCTCGAGGTCCGCCGCGCCGGTGGCCAGCCAGTGCTCCAGTGCCGCGGCGTAGACCTCGGCCGGGTCGCCGGGGCCGTCCGGCTCGGCCAGGGCCGCGGCAGCGTCCTCCATGTCCCGTGCGGCGGCGGCGCACCCGGTGCGGCGGGCGATGTAGGCGGCGACGGTCTCCCCCGGTATGCGTTGATGTTCCTGCGGCAACCACCCGACGAACGCGTCGGCCGGGGCGACACTGACCATGCCCTCGAGTGGTGCGAGGTCGCCGGCCAGGATCCGCAGCAGTGTGCTTTTGCCGGCGCCGTTGGCGCCCACGACTCCGATGACGTCGCCGGGGGCGACGGTCAGGTCGAGGCCCTCGAAGAGGGAGCGGTGGGCGAATCCCCCGGACAGGTTCCTCGCGACCAGTGTGGCTGTCACAACCCGGTGGTCTAGGAGCCCGGAGCGGGGGGTGCCGGCGCCGCCGCGGGACCGGTCAGCCACGGCGGCGGCGGCCCGTCGAGGGAGTAGTAGCCCGGCGGCAGCGGCGGACGGTCGGCCGGGGAGCCGCCGGCTGGGCCGGTGGACGGCGTTTCCGAACCGGGCGCGTTGATCGAGACGTATCCGGGCGGCAGCTTCGGGGCCGGTCCGGCTCCCGGCGGCACCGCCGGCACCGCGCCGGGCGCCGCGGGCCCGCCGGGCGGGGCGAACGGGTTCCGGGCCTGGTGCCACATGTCGACGAGGGAGCCGAGGATCCCCCCACCGCCGGAGTTGCCCGGCGGCGGCACGGTGTTGGGGACGGTCGGCCCCGGGGCCGTAGCGGGCTGCGCGGACGGCACGGGAGCACCGGCAGGCACCGGCGGCTGCCCCGGTGTCATCGGGTTGTTCGACACCGGGGGCGGGGGCGCGTCCGGCACGAAGGTGACCGGCGTCGGGGCCGGGTCGGTCGGATCGGCCACAGCCGAGGCGGACCCGATCAGCGCAGCACCGACGACCGCCACGCAGGTGAAGGCCAGTCTCAGCCGGTGAGCCATGAATCCGCCCCGATCGTCGCTGTCACTCTCCAGGATGCTCGCCGCGGCGAACTCTACGAGTCCGATCGTCGCACACCCGGTGGCCCGTTACGGATCCGGCGTCATCCGGCCCGTCGGCGTCGGCGGAGTAGCCCCCAGGCTCCGGTCGACCACAGGGCCCAGGCGATCAGCACGGGCTGAAAGAACAACCGGGCCAGGCGCGCGCCGTCGCTGGTGAGGCCGAATGCGTCCCGATGGTGGACCCACTGGGCGATGTTGCCCGGGAAGACCGCCACGAAGAACGCCGCCAGCAGCAACCCGACCAGTGCGCGCCGTTCGGTCAGCAGGATCATCGCCGCACCGAGTGCGATCTCGACCAAGCCCGAGGCGAGCACGGTGAAGTCCGCCGGCACCGGCAGCCAGGTGGGCACCTGCGCCTGGAACTCCGCGCGGGCGAAGGTCAGGTGACCGGTGCCCGCGATGACCATGAACGCGCCGAGGACGACGCGGCCCACCTTCTGAGCGGTCGTCTCTGCGGTGGTCATGGTCGGTCAAGTCAACCACGCCGTCCTCGCCTCGTCATGGCGACGCGGGTCGGTCGGCAGCCGCAGTTGGTTAGACTCCCTTGTGCTTTCCCGTGGGCAACCGGACGGCGGGCAACCCGACGGTATCGACCCGGAACGGTTGCGGGTCACCCTCGCCGTCCTGGACGAACTGCACCACCTGGATCCCAAGCATCCGGATTTCATCGCGGTGCGCCGCGCGACCGCGCACATGTTCAAGGCCGCCAAGAAGTCCCGCCGGGACGAGAAGCGCCGGCGGGTCGCCGACGCCGACCGCGCGGTGGTCGCCGCCACCGCCACCGGCGCACCGGACCGGATCGACGACGAGACCCGGGGCGTTCCGCTGACCGCCGCAGCGACGACACCGAGCGCGGGCACCCTCCTGAAGTCGCGGGCCTGCTACATCTGCAAGCAGCACTACACCAGCGTCGACGCGTTCTACCACCAGCTGTGCCCGGAGTGCGCGGCCTTCAGCCACGCCAGACGCGAGGCGCGCACCGATCTCACCGGCAGGCGGGCCCTGCTCACCGGCGGCCGCGCCAAGATCGGGATGTACATCGCGCTTCGGCTGCTCCGCGACGGCGCCCACACCACCATCACCACCCGGTTCCCGCGCGACGCGGTGCGCCGGTTCGCCGGGTTGCCGGATGCCGGGGACTGGCTGCACCGGCTGAGAATCGTCGGCATCGACCTGCGCGACCCCGCACAGGTGGTCGGGCTCGCCGACGCGGTCGCCGAAGCGGGGCCGCTGGACATCCTGATCAACAACGCCGCCCAGACGGTGCGCCGATCCCCCGGCGCCTACGCGCCGCTGGCCGAAGCCGAACTGACGCCGCTGCCGCCCGGCCCGCTGCCCGAGTTGCTGACCTTCGGCCACACCAATGACCCACACCCGCAGGCGCTGGCCGCGTCGGTGGCCGCCCACCCGATCCTGGCCGCCGCGGCCTCCCGCGCCGACGAACTGACGGCGGCCGCGATGACCGCGGGATCGACCTCCCTGGAAAGGCTTGCCGCAGGAACCGCCATCGACGCCGGCGGGCTGCTGCCCGACGAGAATCACGCGAACAGCTGGACGCAGCACGTCCACGAGGTCGAGCCGCTGGAGATGCTGGAGGTGCAACTGGCCAATGCGACCGCGCCCTTCCTGCTGATCAGCAGGCTGCGTCCGGCGATGGCCGCCTCCGCGGCCCGTCGCAAATACGTGGTGAACGTGTCCGCGATGGAAGGTGTTTTCTCCCGCCGCTACAAGGGGCCTGGCCATCCGCACACCAACATGGCCAAAGCCGCCCTCAACATGCTCACCCGCACCAGCGCGGAGGAGATGTTCGAGACCGACGGAATCCTGATGACGAGCGTCGACACCGGGTGGATCACCGACGAGCGCCCGCACTTCACCAAGATCCGATTGGCCGAAGAGGGTTTCCACGCCCCACTCGATCTGATCGACGGGGCGGCCCGCGTCTATGACCCGATCGTCCAGGGCGAGGCCGGGGTCGACCTCCACGGGGTGTTCCTCAAGGACTACCGGCCCTCCGGGTGGTGACGGTGCGGCATCGGCGCGTTGGTCGGGATCGTCGGCCGCTCACTCGTGCGGGCGCCGCGGCGGCGGTGCTGCTCGGCCTAACCGCGGTCCCGTCGTGCGGGCGGGCCGAGCACCGACCGCAGATCCCGAGCACGTCGGCGACACCGGCACCGACGGCCGCGCCGCCGAGCCCCGGGCCCGCGATGGCGCCGGTGATACCGGAGGGTGATTTCACCGACGTCTCCCGGCTCGTCGAAGCCGATATCGCCGAGCGCCGGCTGCCCGGGGCGGTGATCCAGGTCGGGCACGCCGGGAACGTCGTGTTCCGCCGGGCGTACGGCTCCCGCAAGCTCCCCGGGGAACCCGGACTGGACGGCCGGCCGGCGCCGGCCGAGCCGATGACCGAGGACACGATCTTCGACCTGGCGTCGTTGACCAAGATCATGGTTACCACGACCGCCGTCTTGCAGCTCTATGAGCAGGGCAGGGTCGGGATCGACGAACCCGTGCAGACCTACCTGCCCGAATTCAACCCCGCCGGCGACCCGCGCCGAGCACAGGTGACACTGCGCATGCTGCTCACCCACACCTCCGGCATCGGAGGCGATCTGAGCCGCCAGGGGCCCTGGGGATTGATCGCCGCGGACAAGACGGACGGGGTTCACCGGGCACTGACCGCACCCTTGGAGTTCAACCCCGGTGAGAGGTTCCACTACTCCGACATCGGCTTCATCATCCTCGGCACGCTGGTGGAGAAATACTCCGGCGAACCATTGGACGTCTACGCCCAGAGGCACATCTTCACGCCGCTGGACATGGCCGACACCCGCTACCTGCCAGCCGCGAAAGCCTGCGGTGCGTACCGAATCCTCGGCAACGCAATCACTTTCGACCCTGCTGCGCAACGCCCGGTCGCGTGTCCGGAAGGAACCTGGAGCACCGATCTGCTGGCCCGCATCGCACCGACCGCACGGGACGAGGACACTCCGGGTGTCAACCCGGCCTTCGACCATTCGCTGCGCAGCACCGTCCACGACCCGACGGCACGCAGGATGGGCGGGGTCGCCGGCAGCGCCGGGGTGTTCTCGACGGCGCCGGACGTCGGCAGGTACGCCCAGGCCCTCCTCGATCGCCTCGCCGGGCGGCCCAGCCCGTTCCCGCTGAAGCGGTCGACCCTGGAGATGATGACGACGCCGCAGCAGCCGGCGGCGGTGGCCGACGGGGTACGCGGTTTCGGCTGGGACATCGACAGCTACCAGTCCAAGCCGCGCGGCTCGATCTTCCCGCTGGGCAGCTTCGGCCACACCGGATTCACCGGGGTGTCGGTGTGGATGGACCCCGGCTCGGACACCTACGTGGTGGTACTCGCCAACGTGATCCATCAGCGCGGCGGCCCACCCATCGTGACCTTGAGCGGCGATGTGGCCACGGCATCGGCCCGGGCCTTGCATCTGTATGGAAGCTGACATTTACTCGTCGGATGAGGATGCCGGCGGTCCGTTCTGTCGCTGTTCTGGCGTCGGCCCTGCTTTGGGCCGTCGCGAACTGCGCACCGGGTGCGAGCGCCGCGCCGGGCATGGACACCTACGTCGATCCGGTGAACGGATGGTCGATCAGCTACCCGGTCGGCTGGCGGGTCGACGGGGCCGACCCGGCGGTCGTCCGGATTCACGATCCCGGGAACCAGGCGCAGGTGGGTATCCGCGTCGCGCCGACCGGTCTCCGGCTCAACGCCGCAGTGGACCAGATACTGGCCTCCCAGGAGCAGTACCTGCGGGAAAGGCAGCTGACGTGGGCGCTCACCAGCCGGCAGCTGATCACCCTGCCGAACGGCACGGCAGCCGTCGAGGTCCGGGGGGACCTGCTGCCCGGCGGAAGGTCCCGTCAGCTGTACTTCGCCAGGAGGGACAGAGCCTTCGGGGTCAACGCCGAGACCTACATCCCCTTCTGGGACAAGTTCAGCGCGGACTTCGACCGGATTCTGCAGTCCTTCGCCGCACCTGCCGACCCCCCGCAGGTCCCCGGGATGCCGCAACCGATTCCGGCCGGCCGGTGATCCCGGACCCCTCCCGAGGCGGGCCAATCGTTAAGCTTCGGCAAACCGTCGCGATGGAGTCTTCACTATGAGTGCAACGCTGATTTTCGGACACAGGAATCCGGACACCGATTCGATCTGCTCGGCGCTCGCCTACGCGGACTTGAAATCGAAGACCGGTGCCGACGTCGAGGCGGTCCGCCTGGGCGCGGTGAGCGCTGAGACGCAGTTCGTGCTCGACAGCTTCAAGACCCCGCCGCCCCGACTGGTCGAGTCGGTCGCCGCGGAGGCGTCTCACGTCATCCTCGTCGACCACAATGAGCGCCAGCAGAGCGCGCACGACATCGACGAGGTCACCATCGCCGAAGTCATCGACCATCACCGCATCGCCAACTTCCAAACCGCCGGCCCACTGTATTACCGGGCCGAACCGGTCGGCTGCACCTCGACGATCGTGCTGAAGATGTTCAAGGAGAACGGCGTTGCAGTCGCACCTGCGATCGCCGGGCTGATGCTGTCGGCCATCATCTCCGACACGCTGCTGCTGAGATCCCCGACGTGCACGGCTGAAGACGTCGCCGCCGCCGAGGAACTGGCCTCCGTCGCCGGTGTCGACCTGCACGCCTACGGACTTGAGATGCTCAAGGCGGGTGCCAGCCTGGCCGACAAGTCGATTGCGCAGTTGGTTTCGATGGACTCCAAGGAGTTCACCATGAACGGCGCGAAGGTCGAGATCGCTCAGGTCAACGCGGTCGACGTCGACGAGGTGTTGTCCCGTCAGGGCGAGTTGGAGGCGACGCTACAGAACATCATCGGCGAGAAGGGCCTGGACCTGTTCCTCTTCGTCGTCACCGACATCCTCAACAGCAATTCGGTGGGGGTGGCGCTGGGGCCGCGGGCAGCAGCGGTCGAGTCGGCCTACGCGGTAAGCCTCGAGGGTAACCGCGCTCATCTCGATGGCGTCGTGTCACGTAAGGCGCAGATCGTGCCGGTGCTGACCGAGACGTTCAACCGGGGCTGAGCCCAGCCGCCACCTGGTGTGTGCGCAGCGAGAGCGGGAGAGCGGGGAAGGTCAGCCGGTGATCTCGGTGAAGTCGATCCACAGGTGCCGGGGCCCACGGAACACCTGGTTGTGCCGGTAGGGCGGCGGGTCCACCACCAGCCGGGGGGAACGTACCCGGCGCAGGAACACCTCCAGGGCGAGGTTGATCTCCAGGCGCGCCAGCGGCCCACCGAAGCAGGTGTGGATTCCGCTGCCGAAGCCCAGGTGCTCGTTGTCCTCCCGCATCGGGTCGAACCGGTCGGGGTCGGGGAAGCGCCGCGGGTCGCGGTTGGCGGCGGCGAGGACCAGGAAAACCGCCGAGCCCTCCGGGATCCGGGTGCCGCCGATCTCGATGTCGGTCATCGCCCAGCGGTTGACGGCGAACTGGACCGCGCCCTGCAGGCGCTGCACCTCCTCGACCGCTCGGGGAACCAGATCGGGGTTGTCCCGCAGGAGATCCCACGAGCCTGGATTGCGCAGCAGAGTCAGCACCGCGTTGGTGATGGTGTTCACCGTGGTGTCGTGGCCGGCGATCATCAGCAACAGCGCGTTGGACTGAGCCTCCCGCGCCGCGACCGGGCCGTCCGGGCCGTCGTCGTGCAGCGCGGCCGACAGCAGTCCCGGTCCCGGTTCGCGGATCAGCCGTTCGACGAGGGCGCGCAGCCAGGCGTCCAGTTCGGCCGAACTCGTGTTGGCTTTCTCGATCGCGGCTCGACCCTCCGGGGTGTTGCGTTCCGGTCCGACATTCGCGGCGTTCATGAAGTCGGTCACCCAGCTGTGGAACTTCGGTTCGTCCTCGATCGGCGCGCCCATCACCCGGAAGATCACCGAGACCGGGATCGGGTAGGAGAAGTCCTCGACGACGTCCATCCGGGTGTTCCCACCGGCCTTGACCCTGTCCAGAAGCTCGTTGGCCTTGTCGACGACGAATCCGGCCATGGACGGGATCAGGTCGGGGGTGTGCGGCGGACCGAAGTGCCGCATGAACTGGCGGCGCATCGTGTCGTGCTCGGGCGGGTCGG